>CANPXI010000039.1 GCA_947585885.1 uncultured Bacilli bacterium | reverse complement strand
GATGTATATGATTAAAGTGTTAGTTGATAATAAAATGGTTGGTATTGGAAGAGTAGTTGGAGATTATTCGATAGTGTGTATGTTATCTGATATTTGTGTTAAACCTGAATATCAAAGAAAGGGAATAGGACAGATTATAGTAAATAATTTGAAAAAACTAATTGAAGAAAATGTTCAAATGGGTGAAAAAATGCAAATTGAATTAACACCTACAGCAGGCAATGAAAAGTTTTATCAAAAATGTGGTTTTAAGTATAAACCAGAAAAAATAACTGGTATGTATTTATGGATAAAAAAATAAAATTTATACTATTAATTTTTATAAGATTTCGTATTTAGAAATATGTTATAATATATGTAAATTAAAGGAGGTAGGTAGTAATGATTTATGCTCCAATGTTTGATTCTTTATTAGAAATATTTGATATTAGAAATTATAATCCTCAAAGTTATGACTTTGTAGTTAAAGAGAAGTTATTAAAATTATTAGATTTGCTTAACTTAATAAAACCTTTAGCGGATGATGAATATAAAGAATTATATTTTTGTGTTCATAGAGGAAGTATTAATGAATATGGAGATTATGAAGAATTAAAAGAACTTGGCGAAGTTTCTAGTTATGAAGAATTTGTTAAATTTTTTAATGAAGATTATCCTGATGAAGTTAAATGGTATAAGATGATTTCTACTAGATATAAAAATTATGTTTCTATATCTATTAATTCTAAAAATATAATATATGCTGATATGAATGGTGATGATAGTTCGTTTGAAAAGTATCAATTACAAGAGTTATTAGATTTTCTTATAGTTAAAGTGGAAGAATGCATTAAGATGCTTAAAGAAGGAACATATAATGAATATGTTAACAAAAACTATCCTTATAAAAATAGATTTGGTGTAATAAAGAGAAAAAAATATTGGGAGGTTTATCCTGAAGTTAAAAAGAATTTTTTAGATGAACTTTCTCAAGAAGAGATTAATTATTTTATTAAAAATGCTAGTGATAATGTAGATGATAGAATAAAGGATATGACATCTTTAAAATATTTTGATTGTGTAGCGCTTGCTTATGAAAAGTTAGGGTATGAAATAGGAAATTTAAATAGTAAAGAGTTATATTTGAAATACGCTGATGGAAGAGATGAGGGGTTAAGTAAAATTGATGATACTGATAGTGCTGAATTTGATAAATGGTATTTTGATAAAAATAAATTTAGTGGTCATCCTTGGGAGATTATAAGTGGACATTCATTTTCAAGAGTTAATTTAATTGTTGGACATGATGATGATGATGGATATTATTTATCTTTAGATGGTAGTAGGCTTTTAAGAAAAATTGAGATAGTAAAAATATTTAATGTACTTAATAAAAATAATATACCTATTAGAGTTTATAACGCAGATATGGTAAAGAATGCAATTATTGGTGAAGATTATGTTGGGATAGTTCCAGAAAATATATTTCCAGTTCAATGTGAAAGTTATTTTGAAAAATATAATCCAAAAGAGTTTGTACATATGTATGACGATAAGATGCTTAAATATATTAAGTGGGAGCCACTAGAAAAAATAGAGTTAAAGTAGCAAACATTTTAGTTTACTTTCTTTGTTCACTTTTAAAAAATTGATGAGTGTGAATTTCTTTCTTTTTTTATAAATTAGTTCTATTTTATTATATTTATTCTTACTAGATTATTTAATTTGCTATACTGCTATTATAAACGTACAAAAAAACTAAACTTAAAGTTTTTTGAAGATTGAAATACCTTATAAGCAATGATATAATATTCATAGATTTGAAGGAGAAGTTGGACAATGAAAAAAGAAGAAATAACTTTAAAAAACACTAAACAAGAAATACTTGATGCTTTAAATGAGGCTTTAGAAAGAGAAAAAAATATTGCTAAAATAAAATCTAATCCAGCTCAAGAAGAAAAGGAAAGAAAGGTAAAAGTTGCAGTAGAAGAAACACAAAAAAATGTTGATGCTAATATTTTTTCTAATGAACTAATAAATAAATTTAAAGATTTAGAGTTAGCTATTCAAGCAGAAGAAGAAAAACTTAAAAATCTTTATGATATTGATAAAGAGTTACTTAATTTAACTTTAGTTATGAATTCAGGAAAAGAAGCTATTGCAGAATTAGAGAAAAAGAAAGATGCTGCTACAAAAGATTTAGAAGAAAAAATTAAAAATTTAGAAGATGAGTATAAAGTTAAAACAGAAACTTTAAATAAAGAATATGAGTTAAAAATTAAAACTTTAAAAATAGAAAGAGATAGAGAAGAAGAAGAATATAATTATAAAATAAAACGTGATAGAACTATTTCTAATAACGAATGGGAAGATGAAAAGAAAAATAGAGAAAATACTTTAAAAATAATGGAAGAGGAAACTAAAAAAACTTTAGAAGAAGTAAAAAATAAAGAAAGTTTATTAAATGAATTACAAGCTAAAGTCGATGATATTCCTAATCTATTATTAAAAGAAAGTGATAAAACTAGGAAAGAAGTTACAATGGAATTAGAAAAAGAACATAAATATTCTATTGAATTATTAAAGAAAGACTATCAAAATACTATTGATAGACAAAATGATAAGATTGAAACTTTACAAGAAGAACTTACTAAATCAAATGCTTTAAATTCTTCTTTGCAAGATAAAATAGATAAGGCATATTTACAAATAAAAGAATTAGCATCAAAAACTGTTGAAGCTAATGGCGGAGTAAAAATATTAGGAAATAGTCAAGTAGAAACTAAATAGTTTTTGCTTGTTTTTAATTAAGAAAATATCAAAAAATTAGTTGGAGGTAATGTATGTATAAAGTACTAAAGTTTAAAGTAGGAATAGAGGGGTTAGAAAATAAAATTTGGCGTGTTATTGAAATAACAGATAGAATGACTGTTGCTGATTTAGCATATACAATACTTGCATCTTTTAATTCTTTAGCATATCATTTATATAATATAACTTATAAAAGAAAAATATATGATTGTTGGATAGATATTATAGATAATCCTGATTATGATAGGTTAATTAATGCAACTATTACTAAATTAGAGAGTCTTGGATTAAAAGAAAATGATAAAATGGAAATGGAATACGATTATGGTTCACCAACAGTTTTTAAGATAACTTATTTAGGAAGTGAAGATTTATTAAATTATAGTGATGCTAAAAAATATCCGAATATAATTCAAGGTGAGGGACTTGGAATGCTTGATGATATGACTAGTTATGATTTAGAGGAAATAGTTAAGGAAACGGATGAACTAGGATATTCCAATAGTTATTTTACTCCTGGATATGACACAAATAAAAAATTTGATTATAGAAAATATAATATTAAAACTGATAATAAAAATTTAAAGGGTCTAGTACTTTTAATTAAAAATGGCTATGAAGTTATGTAGTAGTGTTTAGTTATAAAGATAATTATATGGAATATATTGAACAATAGAACTTTTAAGGAAATGTATGAATAAAAAAAGATTTAAAATAGAGTTAAATAAAGAACTAAATGATTTATCATTTGAAAAAATTAGAGATTTATTAAATGAAATAGTAGAAGATTTACCTATAGAGTATTATGATTATTTGTTATGCAAAGTTAAAAATTTTAAAGGTGAAAATTATGAATTAGATTCTAATACATTAGAAGAATATGAAGATTTACTTTTTGATTTTGAAGAAATAGAAGATGGAGAGATTTGTTTTAATTGTTATTCACGTGATACTGGAAGTTATTATGAAGATGGCTATGTTTATTTTCCATCTATTAAATTAAAAAAGTTTTTATTAAGGCTTATGATTTAATTAAAAAATTAGTGTTATATAAAGAATATGATAAAGTTATTACAATATTTGAAAGTATAATTAATACTGATTATACTTGTGAAGAAGTTGGTGATCCTGAATATGATGATCCAAACAATATTTATAGTATTTATGAAATTGATATAAATACTATAAAGGATGATTTGGGAATTGATTTAAAAAGTGCTTGTTTGTATGCTATTTATTCTGTTTTAATGTCTAATAAAAAAGATAAGTTTGAAAAAATATGGAATTATGTTAGTATTTGTAAAAATGTAAATATAAAAGACGTTAAAAATATAGGTATAGAAAAGATAAAAAATTTTGATGAATTTTATGTTGATTGGAAGAAATACTTAGAAGATAAAAAGTGAATAATAATAAAAAATTCAGATTGTAACTGAATTTTTTTCTATTTTTTCTATCAAATTAACAATTGCATTTTCTGGTATTCTAGTAGTGGGATTTTCTTTTAATAATTTGCAGGCTTTTATTGCAATTTTGTACGTAATAATTTTGTTTTCAAGCATTAATTCAATTATTTTTAAAGTCCTTATTACTTCTATTCCATTTTTTTCTGAATATTTTTTTAGCTCATTGTCACCAGTAGCAAGTATACAGTTGTTATCTCTAGCAATTATATAATTAAGTAAATCATAAGTTGATAATTTAGGGTTTTCTTCTCTAATTGAATTAATTTCTGCGAGTTCTTCAGCAGTTGCATTTATGATTTTAAATTTATCTATAATACTTTTATCTCCAATATATTCATTAATTTCATCATATTTAATTAAGTCACTTATATAAACATTTTCTAGTTCCACAAATTCTTTTAAAATTTTGGCATTATTTAGATCTGTTATTATGTTAGTATCCGTAATTATTATTTTCGTTGTTATATTCATTAATAGAAACTCCTAGAAATTCACAAGCTTTACTTAATGATATTATGTTATCAGTTTCTAATTTGTGTACAATTTTTCTAAACTGATATGATTTTTCTGGATTTATTTGTACTGGTTCACTTTTTTTACCAAAATTTTTATTTAAATTAATAAATATATTTTTATATGTATATTCAGATATTATATTTAAATCTTTTAATCTATAAATTGTAGCTCTAATACTTACTTTATATTCGTTTTTAAATGTTATTAATTCATATAAACTAATATTATTTCTGTTTGTTCCAAATTCGTTTATAATGGCTTCTTTTGGCATTAAAAAACTACTTGCAAATCTATTGCAAACTTTTTCTTCATCTAAATTACTATTACTTATATTTAATATTAAATGTCCAAGTTCATGAGCAATAGTAAACCTTTGTCTTGCTCCATCATTAATTTCATCTAATAAAACAATTACCGGTATTTTATTTACAACTTCACTTAAGCCATCAAAATCATCAAATTTATTATTAGGGTTATGAATTTGAATTATTATAATACCTAAGTTTTCTAAAGTATTAATTAAATCTGATATAGGTTGTAGTAATGAAATTTTTATGTCATTTCTAAATTTTATAGCGGCTTCTTCAGCTTCTTCATAGCTATTACAATTATATTTTTTAATTTTAATTAAATTATCGCTATAATTATTTATTTCAATTACTTCTAAATATTTTGCTACTTCATTTTGAATTATTTCTTTTAATAATTCTAGGTTTTGACCTTTTAGTCTTTTTCTTTTTCTAAATGAAGTAAATTTCATTGTAGGGGTATTATATGATTTTATAAATTCAATAGTTTTGACATTATAAGCTTTAGCAAATTCTATTAATTTTTGAGAATTAGGATTTATTTCTCCTTTTTCATATTTTGATACTGCTTGCGCTGACATATTAAGTAATTTTCCTGCATCATTTAATGATAAATTTTTTAATAATCTTACTCTTTTTAAATTTTTCCCTATTTCATTCATTTTATTAATCCCACTTTCAGTTTAAATTTTATCATAAAAAAGAAGAAATGTAAACTAAAACACTTGATTATTTTAATTATGTGTGTTAGTATATATTTTAAGAAAGTGCAATTTGTATAAAATGAGGTGGATAATTGTGGATAAAAATATAGAAGAATTAACATTATTACTTATGTATTTAACTTCATGGGATGAAAAGGGTTATGTAAGTGATGGTAATGATGGAATTAAAGAACAAAATGTTAAAACATGTTATAAAGGATATAATTTTGATGTTATAAATGAATTAACAGATAAGGGTTATTTGTATTATAGTAAACATACAAATAAATCGGTTACTCTAACACCCAATGGGGAAAGATTAGCTAAAGAATTAATGGGAAAATATTTAAAATAATTAATTTAAAGCACTACAAGAAAAAATTGATTTTTATGAGGAAACTTATATGTATATGAGGAGTTAAATATGACTAAAGTGTTAAAGTTTAAAGTAGAGATAGAAGGACTTGAAGATAAGTTATGGAGAATAATTGAGATTACTGATAAAAGAACAGTGGCTGATTTGGCTTATACTGTGCTTGCTACTTTTAAATCACTTGCTTATCATTTGTATTATAGTACATATAAAGATAAAGTTTATGATTGTTGGGTTTGTATAGAAGATGATCATAGCGAAATTCCACCAATTAATGCTACAATTACTAAACTATTTAATCTGGAATTGAGAGAAAATGATACTATGATTATGGAATATGATACTGGAACTACTACTACATTTAAAATTACTTATTTAGGCTCAGGGAAGTTTAAAAATGGAAATGGTAATCATTATCCATATATTACTGATGGTAATGGCTCAAGAATGATTGATGATATTACTAATGAAGAATTAAAAGAAGTGATTAAAAACATTGATAAGAAGGGTAAGTCTAATTATTATGTTTTATGTTATGATGGAAGATTTAGTGAATTATATGATTATAGAATATTTGATTTAGAAAAAAATAATTTATATGTAAGAAGATATTTTAAAAAAATTAAATATAGCTATGAGGTTGGAGAATAATATGAAACTTTTAATATGGGGGATATCAAATATAGGAAAATCTACTATTTGTAAGAGGTTATCAAAAAGAATTAATTGTAAATTTTATGAAATAGATGAAGAAATAATCAAAGTTTATGGAAGCATAGAAAATTTTAGAGAAATTTTTCCAGATAATTATGATAGATATCAAGAAAAAGAAAAACTTATGTTAGATATTATTAATTACGAAGAAGATTTTATAATGGAAGCATCACCAATTTTTTTCTTTAATAGTTGAAGAATTACTAAATACTGATACTACATCAATAGAAATTATTGATACACCAGAATCTATTTATGATAGATTAGTTATTGATGGTGAAGATGCTTTAGAATATAAAGAAAAGCACAAAGAACATTATATGAAGCAAATTAAACTGGATCAACTAGCTAGTTATGATGAATTTAAAAATATACCTAAGGTAAATATATCTAATAAAAACATTGAGGAATCGGTGCAAAGTGTTTATAATTACTTAAAAGATAATGGAGTGTTTTATCTATCTAATAATTTGAAGTAAAATAAATATTTTAATTAGTAAATTAGAAATGGGGTTGATAATATGATTTATATAACTGGAGATACTCATAGAGATTTTAATAGATTGTGTAAAAATAATTTTAATAATGATGATATGGTTATAATATTAGGAGATGCTGGAATTAATTATTTTTTAAATGAAGAAGATGAAGAACTTAAAGAGTATTTAAATAATTTAAATATTAAATTATTTTGTATTCAAGGTAATCATGAAGAAAGACCAGAAAATATTCCAACTTATAAAGAGGTTACAATGTTTGATGGGAAAGTATTTATTGAAGATAAGTTTCCTAATTTGATATTTGCTAAAAATGGTGAAGTGTATAGTATAGATGATAAGAAAGTATTGGTTATAGGAGGAGCTTATTCTGTTGATAAATATTATAGAATGGTGTATGGTTATCAATGGTTTAAAGATGAACAATTAAATGATAAAGAAAAAGAAGAAATTTTAGAAAAATATAAAGGAAAACATGTGGATATTATTTTATCTCATACTTGTCCTTTAAAATATGAACCGACTGAAGTGTTTATGAGTGGAATTGATCAAAATAAAATAGATAAGAGTATGGAAGAGTTTCTTAATAAGATTCTAGAAAATGTAGATTGTGATAAATGGTATTGTGGGCATTATCATACTGAAAAACAAATTGATAAGTTAGAGTTTATGTTTGGAAGAATTAAAGTGTTTAATAAAGATGAATATTATCCTAAGTATAATAAAGATGGTTATGAAATAATAAGAGATTATTGTAAACAAGATGATATTTATAGAAATAATGATGTTTGTTGTCCAAAGTGTAAGGGTAATAATATAATTATTCAAAAAGGTAATGGAGAATATATTTATGGCTTAGATGAAATAGCAATTATATGTAATGATTGTAAGAAAGTATATGGGTTTAGTGATGTTAAATATAGACCTAATTGTCCTAGAGAATTATAAATATTTTAGATTTAAATGTGTCATTAAAGTAATAATTTCATAAATTATTATAGGTGAAGAATATGAATGATAGAGCACTTACTGGTGTCGTGATTGATGCTGGACATGGAGGTATCGGTTAAATCCAAAAATAGAAGAAATGACTATTTTGGTAAGTAAATACAAGAGTTTA
>CANPXI010000038.1 GCA_947585885.1 uncultured Bacilli bacterium | reverse complement strand
ACTAACTCTCATAGTTTTTTAATGCACAAAAACACATAGAGTTTTTTCTATGTGTTTTTGTCATTTAAGAAAGGATATAAATATGAAAAGAATAATAAGAAGTAAAAAGATAATGTTTTTTAGTATATTAGTATTGTTAAGTATGACTTTATCATTAACATATTCAGCATTTATAATAAATACAGAAAAGTATAATGCAAGTGAAATGTTAGTAAGTGAATTAATATATGGAATAGAAATTCAAAGTACGGAAGATGGTCAAAATGTAGATCAAGAAAATAAAACAGTAACAGTAACAGGAGGAAGTACAGAAGTAGTAAAAATAAAGATAACAAGTTTAAATGAAATAGATAGTAGATATGATTTAGAGTATAGAATAAAAAGTGGAAGAGGAAATGTATATTATGCAAATACAACATCATGGAAACCAACAGGAATAATAAATGAAGATAAAAAAGATATATATGAAAAAACGATAACAGTAGTAATAGAATCAGAAGAAACAATGGAAGTAGAATTCATAGTAAATGGAGGATACACTTATAATGAATTAGCAGTAAGAAATGGGTATAGTCAAATTATAGAAGAAAAAGATAATGCATTAAACTATGAAGAAGAAAAAAATATAAAAGAACTAATAAAAGAAGAAAATAATTGTAAAGAAGATAAATGTTTAAATGGAGGAGAGACAGAACATAACTATTTACAATATCCAACAAATAATGATAAAACTAAAAACTTATGGAGAATAATAGGAAGTTATACAGAAGGAATAAAAGTAATAAGTAATGAAGTAAGAGCAACAAGTAAAAAGACAGAAATAAAAACTTCACTAACAAATATATATAATGGATTAGATGAAAATAAAGAAAAATATATATATCCAACAACAAACTTTAATTGTAGTGAAAGTGGATGTATAGAAACAACATTATTTCCAGCAAACATAGGCTTAATAAGTACATATGAATATACATTATTAGGAGGAACAGAATCATATTTAAAACCAGAAAGTAGTTATTATGGAATAAATAATACAGAAATAAATAACATAACACAAGAAGGAATTAAAGAAGTAACAGATGAAGAGACTTCATCAGGAATAAGACCAAGTATATATTTAGAAAGTGATTTAAATATAACAGGAAGTGGAACAAAGAGTGACCCATATATAATATATAGTAAAGGGACAGAACCAATAGTAAAATACACAATAGATGGAAGTCCAGTACAAGAACCACCAGATAAAAATACATATATAGTAAATACAGTAAAGTGTACTAATGAAGTAACAGCGACATGGGATGATAATAAGGGAATACAAATAACAAATGGAAAGACAGGACCAACAACATGTACAGTAGACTTTAAAGAAGGATATACAGTAGAGATGGTAGCAAATCCAAGTGAAGGAGCAACAATAACACAACCAGCAAGTAAGAAAGTAGGAAGAGTAGGACAAACAGAATTTAAAGTAACAGTAAATAATGGATACACATTAACAGATGCAACAGTAAGTTGTGATGGAAAAGCAAATGGAAGTGTAAACAGTAATGGAACGATAACAATAAGCAATATAAAACAAGATAATAGATGTACGATAACAGTAAAAGCATTACCAAAAGTAACGTTAAATGTAACAAATGGAAAAATAGGAACTTTAACAACATCAACTATAACAGCTTCAAAGTTAACGGATGCTACAGTAACATTTAGCAATGTAACATCAAATACAAATTATACATTTAGTGGTCAATCAGTAAGTTGTAATGGGGGAGCAAGTGGAAGTCTATCAGGAACAACAGTAACAGTAAGTAATGTAAGTCAAGATACAACCTGTACATTAACAGGAAAAATATTACCAAGGGTAACACTAAATGTAACAAACGGAACAGGAGGAACAAGTAAATATGCAACATCACTAACAGGAGCAACAGTGCAATTCACAGGAATAAATCCAAGTAATAACTATACAGCAACAAATGCAACAGTAACATGTAATAATGGAGCAAGTGGAAGCATAAGTGGAACAACAGTAACAATAAATAATGTAAGTAAAGATAATACATGTACAGTAGTAATGATGCCAAAGGTAACATTAACAGTAACCAATGGAACAGGAACATCAAGTCAATATGTAGGAAGTATAGGAGGAAGTGTTAAATTTACTGGAGTAAGTCCAAGTTCAAATTATACATTTAGTGGTCAATCAGTAACATGTGATGGAGGAGCAAGTGGAAGTCTATCAGGAACAACAGTAACAGTAAGTAATATAACTAAAGTTACAAATTGCTCATTAGCAGGTTCTTATGTTCAACCTGATTATGAATATACAGTTACATTGAAATGTGATTTTTGTGAACCATATCTTCAATATCAAGATGTAAAAGGAAAAACTTTACCATTATCAACAGTTTTTACGGTTAATACATATCTTACGAACGTAGACTATAGTATCTATTGTGAAAATCATGCAACAGGTTCTTATGATCATGCTTCTCGTCGTTTCACAGTAACCGGTATAAATACTCAACTAACTTGTTACCTTAGTCGTCGTTTATGATAATAAAGAATTATACATTATTTAAAATTCTCATTATATAAATGAATGATAAGAATTAGAAGTTAAGCTATACGATTATAAAATATATAAGGTGAATAATTATGATTGAAGAAAATGTAATAAATAAAAAAGTAGGTAAAAATGTAAAAAGATATAGACTTTTATATAATGCCAATATAAATGATATGACTCAAAGTGACTTAGCTAAAAAGATAGGTGTAAGTGTATCACTAATTGGTGGCTTAGAAAGCGAAAAAGTAAATCAAGGAATAAGTATATATAATTTATATAAAATAAGTAAAGCTTTAAAAGTACCTATAAATAAATTCTTTGAATAAAAAAAGAACTCAGTTGTTCTTTTTTTTATACATTATTATGTTTAATAAATTCTCTCATTAATTTAACTAAAGCTCTTTTTTCAATTCTAGAAACATAACTTCTACTAATATTAAGTTCTTTAGCAATCTCTCTTTGAGTTTCTTCTTTTTTATTAAGTAACCCGTATCTTCTAATAATAATATCTTTTTCTCTTTTAGTTAAAACATTTATATATTTTTTTAAAAGAGTAACATTATCTTTTAAATTAACAATATCACTGGAGTCAACATAATCATCTTTTATAACATCCGCTAAAGTAATCTCATTTCCGTCTTTATCATACCCAATTGAATCATTTAAACTTACATTTAACTGACTTTTCTTATTTTGTCTAATATACATTAATATCTCGTTTTCAATACATTTTGCAGCATAAGTAATAAGTTTAACAGGTTTACTTGGGTTATAAGTATCAATTCCTTTAATTAATCCAATTGTCCCAATACTAATAAGATCATCTGGGTTTTCATTAAAGCTTTCAAACTTCTTAACAATATGCGCAACTAATCTAAGGTTATGTTCTATTAAAATACTTCTAGCTTCTTTGTCTCCATTACAAGATAAGAAAATATACTTTTCTTCTTCTTCACTTGTAAGAGGTGGTGGAAATACATTAATACTATAACTAGTAGTAAAAAAAGCAAACTTTTTAAAAAAACTAATAATTTTTTCTATCATACTATATTATATTATTAAGAAATAATTTAATACCAAAATTGACAAATGTACTAAAAAATGGTACAATTATTACACCTATAAAGGGGGATAAAATAAAATGTTCAGAAAAGAACTATATGAAAAATTAAATGATATAAGTGATACTGAATTAATAAAAATAATAAATATGCTATCTAAAAGTGAACAAAAAACTTTCTATGAAATATTTAATATCACTAGTACTAAAAATATAAATACTACAAGGTCTATGAATTTAATAAATAGAATAAAAATTCTAAAAAATGTAACAGAATTTAAAAAGAATTTATTAAATGTTTTTTTAGGTGTCCCGACTGAAGAAATAAAGTCTTCTATTGACTCACTTAACAAAGAACAAAAGAATACTTTATTAAAAGAATATTCATTTACTGAAGGAGAAGTAATAACTGACCCATTAGATAAAAAAGATATAAAGATAAATAAAATAACTATAGAAAATTTATGGAGAATAATAACAAGAAGAAAAATAATATTTGAAAGAATTAATGGAATCGATTTTTATAGTAACTTTAATACAACACCTGAAAAAGTAAATGAAGTAATGACTCTTTTAAATAAAAATGATTTAGAAATACTAAAAGTAAAATTTGGAGAAAACTTTGATAAAAAAGAAATAATAGATTTAGCTTTAGAAGATAACATAAGAGTATATTCTAAAATAATACCATTTATAATAAGTGCTATAGATAAACTAAATAATGGTTATGTACTCGTAAGAATTGAAGACTTCTATAAAGACGTAGATAAAGAAAAATTAAAAAAAGTAGTTGAATCTTTGCCAAGAAATGAATATGAAAGAATAGTCACATTTTTTGGTGAAAACTTAGATAAATTAGTATTAATAGAAGAATTTAAAAAAGAAAGACTAGTAACTAGAAGAGCAAATCAATTTATAGTAAATAAAATTAAAGTAAGAAATATAAAACCTTTCTATGAAATATTTAAAAAACATAAATTTAATGACGAAACTATAGAAGAGTTTATGGAAAGAGTAAAAAGTCTAATAACTGTAGATCAAATGGAATACTTAAAGAAAAAATATGGAATGGACTTAAAAAAGACTATAAAAGATGGAACATATTCACCTACAGAATCAAGTTATATCTTTAAAGTAATAAAACCATATTTAGATAAAAGACTAGAAAAAATGACTAAAGAAAGAAATAGAAAAATAAAAGAATCTCTTGGAATACTAGCAACAGATGATGAATTTTTACATAGTGTAAATCTTTTAAGTATAGAAGAAAAAAATACAATTTATGACTATTGTTTACAAAATGTAAGAGAAAAAGCTTATGAAGAAAATATAAATAAAATAAAAAACAAATTAGAAACAGAAATATCTATACAAAGAAATAAAAAAACCGGAATAAGTCTTGCAGTTTTAAATCAAATTAACTATTTAACAGAAACTGAAGAATTTAAAAACCTAAAAGAAACTTATAGTGATAATTTAGCTCTTGCTATACTTATTAGTATAAACTTTCCATCACTTTCTATTAGTGAAATAAGTTCTTTAGTTAAAGCAAAAGAAAAAGAAATTGAAAAAGAAAGAATGTCTTATTTATTAAAAATTGGAAGTAGATAAAATACTTCCTTTTGTATTTTACTAAATAAGTAATATATGTTAAAATTAAAGAGGTGAAAATATGTTTATAGATGAGGTAACAATTAAACTAATAGGCGGTCATGGTGGAGATGGATGCACTAGTTTTCGTCATGAAAAATTCGTTGAAATGGGTGGCCCAGATGGTGGTAATGGTGGTCGCGGTGGTAATATCATTTTTAAAGGTGACCCGGGCTTAAAAACATTAATTGATTTAAGATATAATAAAAAAATAAAAGGAGAAAACGGAAAAAACGGAAGTGGAGCCCTAAAAACAGGCGCAAGTGGAACAGACACAGTTATAAAAGTACCAGTTGGAACTACTGTAATAGATACTGAAACAAATTTAATATTATGTGATATTACAAAGCCGGGTGAAGAATATGTGGTCGCACGTGGTGGAAAAGGTGGAAGAGGTAACGCATCATTTAAAACTAACAAAATGAAAGCCCCTAAAACAAGTGAATATGGTCTTCCCGGTGAGGAAAAAGTAGTAAAATGTGAACTAAAGTTACTTGCTGACGTAGGCTTAGTAGGTTTTCCAAGTGCCGGAAAAAGTAGTTTAATAAGTGTAATAAGTAACGTAAAACCAAAAATTGCAGAATACCATTTTACGACACTTTCACCTAATCTAGGTGTAGTAGAAGTAGGAAAAAGTTCATTTGTAATGGCTGATTTACCTGGAATAATAGAAGGTGCAAGTAAAGGAGTAGGCCTAGGAGACAAATTCCTAAAACACGCTATGCGTACTAAAATAATATGTTACGTAGTAGATATGAGTGCTACTGAAGGAAGAAGTCCAATAGATGATTATGAAGTATTAAAAGAAGAAATAAAAGAATATAACGAAAAACTATACAACAAAAAAAGTATAATAATTGCTACAAAAATGGACTTACCAAGTAGTATAGAAAACCTAAAAGAATTTAAAGAAAAATATAAAAATGAAACTATAATTGAAACAAGCAGCATAACAAAAAAAGGACTAGATACTCTTACAAAAAAACTACTAGAAATACTAGAAAATATAGAAGAACCTCTTACTTATGATAATAATGAATTTGAAAGTTTTGTATTATATGAGTTTAAAGAAGAAAAGCCTTATACTATAACAAAAGAAAATGATCACACTTGGGTACTACAAGGTGAAAAACTAGAAACCTTACTTAAAAAAACTAGATTTAATAGTGATGAAGCAAGTCTAAGATTTGCAAAAAAACTAAAGAACTTAGGAGTAGACGAAGAATTAAAAAGTCTTGGTGCAAAAGAAGGAGACACAGTAAAAATACTTGATAATGAATTTATTTATAATGAATATTAAGGAGACTAAAATATGATGGAAAAATTTGTCCCAGATATGTACTATCAAAGCATATATAGAATAGACTATGAAAAACTATATAATATGGGAATAAAAATAATAATATTTGATTTAGATAACACTATTGCTGGAATAACAGCTAAAATTCCTACAAAAGAAGTAATAGATTTAATGTTTAAAATAAAAGAAATTGGTATGCGTCCAGTACTAATGTCTAATAGTGAAAAAAAACGTGTCGAGCCATTTAGAAATGCTCTAGAAATAGACTCCTGTGCAAGTGCTAGAAAACCATTCAAAAAAAATTATCTAAAAATAATGAATATCTACAGAGTAAAAAACGAAGAAGTAGCCTGTATTGGAGACCAACTTATAACAGACATATATGGAGCAAATAAAATGGGAATGACTAGTATACTAATAAACCCAATAAGTAAAAAAGATAGATTTATTACTTTATTTAATAGATTTATAGAAAAAATAATAATAAAAATATTAGAAAAAAGAGATTTATTTAAAAAAGGAAAATATTATGATTAAAAAATGTATGGGTTGTGGTGCACTACTACAAACAAAAAATAAAAGTGAAGTTGGTTATATAAATAAAAAAGTATTAGAAAAAAGTGATTACTGTGAAAGATGCTTTAAAATAATGCACTATGGAGAAGCTTCACTAATAGATAAAAAAATAGACCAAACTACACTTATAAAAGAAATAAATAAAACTAAATATCCAGTAATATATTTAGTTGATTTACTAACCCTAACAAAAGAAAAACTAGATGTAATAAATATTTTAGAAAATAATGTATATCTAGTACTAACAAAAAAAGATTTATTACCAAAAAGTGTAAAAGATAAAAAAATAATTTCTTATATAGAAAGTAGATACGAAAATATAAAAAATATATTTATTGTTAGCAGTGCTAAAATGTATAACATAGATAAATTACTTGATAAACTAAAAAGTGATAAAGTAAAAAGTATTTATGTAATAGGTTTTTCTAACAGTGGTAAAAGCTCTCTTATAAATAGTTTCTTAAAAAGCATAGGTAAAATATCTAATATAACAACAAGTGTAGTACCAAACACTACTACAGAAAACATAAATATAAGCCTAAGTGATAACTTAACAATAATAGATACCCCAGGCTTCATAAATGAAAAAGACATAACTAATTTTATAGATATAAATGAATATAAAAACCTAATACCAAAAAAAGAAATAAAACCAAAAATATACGTTCTAAAACCAGGCTTTATGTTACTAATAAATAACATATTAAGAATAGAAAATAACACTTTAGAAAAACAAAATCTAATATTTTATCTAAACAATAACTTAGAATATAAAAAAATGAAAGCAGAAAAAAACAAAAATTTAAAAAACTTACAAAAAGAAGAAATAACACTTGAAAGCACTAAAGACATAGTAATTGAAGGCCTTGGGTTTATAAAAACTCCAATAAACGGAAGCGTAACAATCTATACATTAAATAAGAGTATTTTAACAAAAAGAGACAAATTGATTTAAAGGAAGTGAAAATATGGGTGTAATAAAAGTAATGGATGAAAACCTATCTAACAAAATTGCTGCAGGTGAAGTAGTAGAAAGAGTATCAAGTGTAGTAAAAGAACTTGTAGAAAACAGTATTGATGCAAAAAGCACAAACATAAAAGTAGAACTAATAAATGCTGGAATAAAAGAAATAAAAGTAATAGATAATGGAATAGGTATGGATAAAACTGATGCACTCCTTGCTTTTACACCACACGCAACTTCTAAAATAAAAAGTGAAAACGATTTATTCTTTATTAGTACTCTTGGCTTTAGGGGTGAAGCACTTCCATCAATCGCAAGTGTATCATATGTAATACTTAAAACATGTGACGGAACTGATAGTGTAATTTATGAAATAGAATCAGGAAAAGTATTAAAAGAGTATTCTGGTGATTTAAGAAAAGGAACAGATATTTTAGTTACTAATCTTTTTTATAATACACCGGCTCGATTAAAATATTTAAA
>CANPXI010000037.1 GCA_947585885.1 uncultured Bacilli bacterium | reverse complement strand
AATTAGTATCACAATATTCCACTTTTTGTACACGCTTATTTTCCATTTTTTGTACAAAATTATATTGACATTAACAATGTTGTTGATTATAAAAAATGTTTGGTATAATGCATATAGAACATCTAACAGTTAGGATGTCACTGAACTTTCTAGAGGGTTTCTCTTAGAAAGCAAGGTGTAATTATGAGAAAAGTTGACTTCTTAGTATTAGCACTTCTTATAATTATTTTATTTTTAATCACCTTGATATACAAGTTAGTTTAAAAATTAAACGCCTAACTCACACCCAGAGTTAGGTTTTTACTTTTATTAAAGCGACATCCATCATCTGAAAGTTAGATGTTCTTTTTTTGAAGTTTCCTTCAGTAACTATAATATACCATAATTAAAAAAATTATTCAATAAGTTATTGATTATAAAATAATTGTTTGGTATAATGTTTATAGAACATTTGACAGTTGGGTGCCACTAAAAGTTCAGGGGGTTTCCTTTGAAATGGAGGTGGTGTTATGAGGAAGAAAGACTTACTTATATTTGCATTAATCATAATCATTTTGCTACAAAACATAATAATTTTAACCCTAATATAAAGCAAAACACCTAACTCAACATTTGAATTAGGTGATAACTAAACTATGTGACATCCAACATTGCATTGTCAAATGTTCTTTTTTTATGAAGTTTCCTTCAGTAATTATAATATATCATAAATTATTGTTTTATTCAATTATTAATTTAATTTTAAAGTATTTATATATTCTTTATCTCTTTCTATTTCTTCATCATCTGTTATTAAATAAAGTCTTCCTTTTTTTATTCCATTAAGATATCTACTCATTTCTTTTAACATAACTATTTTATCTTTTCTATCTTTTAATTTATAGTAAGTTACTACTCTTTTATTTTTTAGATTATTTTCTTCTATAATGGACTCTTTTATATCATGAGAAGAAACAATTATGTCATTTTCTATTATTTTATCTTTTATTTCTTTTACTTTTTTTGAAGAATTATTATAATTTAGTTTTTTATTTTCATATGAGATTACATTTGGAAGTATAGCGCATATTGCAACTATAAAACTGTATTTTAGTACTAAATTATTGTATCCAAGTAAACAAAGTAAACCACTTAATAAAGGTATACTTATTATACTTGTTATTATAGATTTTATTAATTCCATGTTTAAGTTAACTTTTGTATTTTTTATATCTTTTTGTAAGTTAGTATCACTTTTTAAAAATATCATTTTTTTACCCCCTGAAAACATATAAATTGTACCATAAAAAGTATATTTTGTCAATAAATATACCTTATTAAATACACTATGAATTTATTTTAGTTGTTATGTTTTTTAGAAAGAAATAGTCCATATTTATAAAGTCACATACAAATAAGTATGGTAAGTTTTCTATCACTTTAAAGAAGCTTGGATATATAGTATTACTTTTTATTTTTATGTGACTATTATTTAGTATTAGTTTAGTGGTTTCATTATTTAGAAAGTCATTAATCATATGAGTGTTATTAAATGTTGTATATGTTAAGTCTTCTATAAAAGTATCTTTTATTAATTTATTTATATTCTTTTTAGGTATTATTTTACATATTTTATCAAACATTTTAAAACCTAGGACTACATCATCATTATTTAGTAAATATATGCTTTCTAAAATTTTATAAAGGTTTTCTGGTTTGTTTTTTGTTATTTCATAGATTTCTTTTTTGATTAAAAAAATATAATATATTCTCATATAATCACCATTATAGAGTATATTATATTTATGTGTCGATTTATGTCGAATTAGAGGTTTTAGTTACATATTTTGGTTCAAGTGTTACTTCTATTGTTTCACCTTTTACTACTTTTCTATTTTGTAAGTTTAGGTTTTTTGCATATCCATAACCATTAAATGTGAAGTTTACTCCTAGTAGTTTTCCATATTCTACTAAGTCACTTCTACTATAGTTATTAAGGTTAGTGTATGTTAAGTTAGTATCATTTGTTAGAAGAAATAGTTTATCGTTTATGTTTAGGTTTTTATTTTTTTCTGGATATTGTTTTATTATTTTATCTCCATTACCAATTTGCACGATAGATATGTTTTTTCCCTTTAATTCTTCTTGTACGTCTTTTATGTTTTTGTTTATGTATGAAGAAACTTTTATTGTTTCATATGATTCTTTTACTTTTCCATCTACTATTCCTAAGTATGTGCTTACGTCTTCTATTAGAGTTTTTACTGCATCACTTATTTTGTTTTGATCTGATATTTTACTTGCGGCTACATATACGATTATTTGTGGGTCTTCATATGGGAATAAACCTTCAAAACTTCTTACGTAGTCTGTCCATCCTGTTAGGTAACCACCATTAGGAGATGCAATTTGGGCTGTTCCTGTTTTACCCATAGTTGTTACTATACTAGTTTTGTATGCTGTTCCTGAAGCCATTACTTCGTTTGAATTAACTACACCATAGAGCATTTTATGTATTTTATTTATTGTGTCAGTTGAAGCTACTTTTCTTACTTCTGTTCTTTTGTTTTCAAGTACTACTTCACCTGTTTCTGGGTCCACTACTTTTTTTATAATGTATGGTTTTAGTATTACACCATCGTTTGCTATTGCAGTTAAGGCTTGTACCATTTGTACTGGAGTTACTGTCATACCTTGACCAAATGAAGCATTTGCAACTTCTATTTCGTAGTTAAAGTCTAAAAGTCCTGCTTGTTCGTTAGGAAGTCCTATTCCTACTTTTTTACCATAACCTAGTTTTGTATAGAAGTCTTTTAGTTTGTTTTTACCTAGTCTTTGAGATAAAAGGGATGCAGCCACGTTTGAGCTTCCATAGAAACCTTGGTCAAAAGTAATTCTACCCCATCCCCAGACGTTCCAGTCACGTATTGTGTATTCACCAATATTTATGTAACCTGAGTTATAGTACTCGTTTCCATTATATAGGTTATTTTCTATTGCAGCCATGAAAGAAAATGTTTTCATAGTTGAACCTGGTTCATAAGTGTATGAGACAAATGGGTCATAGTAACTTTTTATTTCTTTTATGTTAGGGTCAAAACTTGGGTTTGAAGCAACACCTAGTATTTCACCAGTTTTTGCATTTACTACACTTATTGTTGCCCATTCTAGGTAACTTGCTGATTCCATTTTTGTTATTGCTTGTTCAGCAAACATTTGAATATTTGTGTCTATTGTTAGATATATGTCTTTTCCATTTTTTGCTTTTGTTACGTTTTCTTTTGTGTTTGCAATTTTATATCCATATATGTCACTTTGGTATTCACGACTTCCATTTTTACCTGTTAGTTCTTTATCAAAAGCAAGTTCAAGACCCATTTCACCTGAGACTGAACCGTCTTCATTTGTTTTTGCATATCCTAAAGTATAACTTAAGAAGTCACCATTTGGATAATATCTTCTTGTACTTTTTGTAAAACCTATTCCAGGAAGTTCTAGTTTTTCTATTGTTTCTTTTAGAAGTTCTGTTATACCTCTTCCACCAGGGCCTAGTTCTACTTGATATACGTCTTCTGTGTTTAGTAAATCTAGTATAGCTTTTTCACTCATATTTATTAGTGGACTTAGTTCTTTTGCTGTTCTTTCTTTATCTACTACGTGTTGTGGGTTTTCTGGGTCTGTTGTCCATTTATCAGATAAAACTGCATATACTGTGTAACTATTTACATTTATTGCTAGAACGTTACCAAGCGCATCATATATTGCACCACGTTCAGCGACTATTGTTTCTTTTACTGTGTTTCTGTTACTTGCAAATTCTGTTAAGTTTATTCCATCTACTTTAGGACTTAATGCAACAAAAGAAAGTTTTACGATTATAGCCGCAAATAAAAAAACAACAACTAATATAAAAATACGATTAATTTTTACAGTTCTTGCTTTTTTCAAAAGACCACTTCCCTTATTCGTTTATTACTCTTATGTTATTATTATTATACTCTAGTCCGTAGTTACTTGCAACTGCTTCAACGTTATTAAATGAAGCTAGTTCATTTATTTTCATTTCTAGACTTTGGTTTAAGTCTTGTTGTTTAGATATTTTTTGTTTCATACTTTCTACTTCTATGTTAGTTTTTGATAAAAGCGCCATAGAAAAAGATTGTCCAAATACATTACCTATTATAAGTAAACCTATTAATAAATGTAATATTTTTTCTCCTCTTAACATTTTTCTTTTTTTCATAATTATCACCCTTTTATATTTTTTCTATTATTCTTAGTTTTGCACTTCTGCTTCTATTATTTATATTTAACTCACTATCACTAGGAGTTATTGGCTTTTTTGTTATTAATACTGCTTTTTTCTTTAGTTCGTCTGGTACTACTGGAAGATTTTTTGCTAAAACATTATCAGTTGTAAGAGTTCTAAAATATTCTTTTACGATTCTATCTTCCAATGAATGAAATGATATTACACAAAGTCTACCGCCAGAATTTAATAAATCAAATGCATCTTTTAGAGAAGACTCAAGAACTTTTAGTTCATCATTTACTTCTATTCTTATAGCTTGAAATGTTTTTCTACATGGGTTACTTTTGTTTCTGTAACTTTCAGGTACACTAGACTTTATTATTTCAGCTAGTTCTAGAGTAGTATTTATTGGTCTATTATTTACTATAGCTTTAGCTATGCTTTTTGCATTTGCTTCTTCACCATAGCAGTATAGTAAGTTTATTAATTCATCTAGTCTATAGTTATTTACTACGTCATATGCTGTTTTTGTACTTCTTTTGTCCATTCTCATATCAAGTGGACCATCTTTATGGAAACTGAAACCACGAGATGCATCATCAAGTTCTGGACTACTTACACCTAAATCAAAAAGTATTCCATCAACTTGTTCTTTTACAAAATCTTTCATATTTTTAAAATTAGTATGAAAAATTTTATAGTTCTTACTTATTTTACTTAAAAGTTCTTCACTTTTTTTTACAGCAGTTTCATCTTGATCAAAGGCGAATAAAAACCCCTCAGTTTCTAATCTCTTTAATATTTCCTTTGAGTGACCAGCATATCCTAGAGTTGCATCAATATATTTACCACTCTTTTTTATGTTTAAGCCATCAATACTTTCTTCTAGTAATACACTTTTATGCATTAAAATCACCTATTTCAAATAAGTTTTCTGCTACATTACTAAAGTTTTCTTCATTTGTTTTTAAGAAAGTATTAAATGTTTCCTCATCCCAAATTTCTAATCGTTCATTTACGCCGATTATTACACAGTCTTTTTTTAAACCGGCGTAATGAACTAATGGTGAGGTAATATTGATTCGACCTTGTTTGTCGAATTCACAGACAGTAGCGCCGCTTAAGAAAAATCTTAAAAAATCTCTTGCGTCTTTTTTTGTGAAAGGTAGTGAACTTAATTTGCTAACTATTTTTTCCCATTCAGGTTTTGAATAAATGAATAAGCATTTATCAAGTCCTCTTGTTATTATGAACTCTTTGCCTATTTCACTTCTATATTTTGACGGAAGAATAATTCTACCTTTTTCATCAATACTGTGATGGTATTCTCCAATTAGCATTTTTAACTCCCCCACTTTCTTCCACTTCATTCCACTATCTACCATTATTTTACTCTAGTAATATAAATTTGTAAAGAGGTATATTGTCATTTATTTACATTTTTTTAGAAAAAAAATTATAGTCTTTAAGAACTATAATCTTTGTTTAATATAATATATCCTTTTTTATATATATTTATAAGTTCGTCATCATCTTTTTCTTTACCTGATATGTAATGGCTATATAAAATTTTGCCATTTTGAACAAATAATACCATTGGTGTATTTATTTTTCTTTTTCCTGTTTCTTTTATTTTTCCATCTTTAGTAGTTAGTGTGTATTTTTCACTATAAGCACCTAGTTTATTTACTAGTATGTTATAGAATTCTGTTGCTTCTTGTTTTACTACTATTTCATCATTTTTATTTAAGCCCAAAATTAACTCTTCGTTTTTTATATTGTATACATATATTTTGTTACCATTGTTTAAGCTATGTAAGATGTTAACTAATTTATTCATATATTCTTTATTATTTATTATCAAAACTACCCCTGTTTCTTTATTTAATACTCTTAATAATTCGTAGTTATTTACATTTGTAAAAACAGTGTTTTCTGTATAACCCATTAAGGAAATATTATTTTTATCTATTTTAGCATCAAAGTATGCAAATACAGATAAAAGAAGCCCGGTTAATATACACAGGCTTCCTTTTATTAAATTATTATTTTGTTTCTTTTTTACTTTACGCATTTTCGATTTGACTTCTTACTTCTTCTGCGAAGTTTTCACTTCTTTTTTCCATACCTTCTCCAGCTTCGAAACGTACCATTTTTGTTACGTCCATGTTGAATTTATCTAGGTATCCTTTTACTGTTAAGTCACTATCTTTTACAAATGCTTGATCTAGTAAGCAAATTTCTTCATAAAATTTATCAAGTCTTCCTGTTATTATTTTATCTACGAATTCCTCTTTTTTACCTTCTGTTAAGGCTTGTTCTTTTAATACACTTTTTTCGTGTTCTACTTCGCTCGTAGGAACATCTTCTCTTTTTACGTAGCTAGGGCGCATTGCAGCACTTTGCATTGCAACGTCTTTAGCAACAGACTCATCTGTTCCTTTTGCTACTATAAGTGAAGCAATTTTTCCTCCCATATGTAAGTAAGAACCGAATACTTCATCATCATTTTTATTTACAACGGCTATTCTTCTTAGAGATAATTTTTCTCCGATAGTTGCTGTTTCATTTATGATTAAATCATTAATTGTTCCATTATCTGTACTTAGGTTAAGCGCTTCATCTAAAGAAGTTACATTACTTTTTAGAATAGTTTCACCTATAGTATTTACCATATCAATGAATTCTTTATTTTTTGCAACAAAGTCAGTTTCACTATTTACTTCAACTACTACTGCTTTGTTTCCATCAATAAATATGTTTGCTAGTCCTTCTGCTGCGATTCTGTCTGCTTTTTTAGCAGCTTTACTTATACCTTTTTCTCTTAGGTAATCGATTGCTTTATCTACGTCTCCATTTGTTTCAGTTAATGCTTTTTTACAGTCAAGCATTCCTGCACCAGTTAAGTCACGTAGATGCTTTACATCACTTGCTTTTATATCCATAACTAACTCCTCCTTATTACTTTAATGAACTTATTAGTTCATCTTTTTTCATAGCGCTGTAACCTTTAACGCCTTTTTCTTTTGCTAATGCTTTTAATTCTGCTAGTTTCATATCTTCAAGTTTAGTTTCTTCTTTAGCTTCTTCAACAGTTGGTTCAGTTACGTCAGTTTCTTCAACTTCTTTTTCTATTTCTTTAATTTCTTCTTTTTTAGTTTTTTCTTTTGCTTTTGGTTTTGCAAATTCTTCTTCTGTTACATAATCTTCAAGTGGTAAACCATTTGCTTCACATACTGCATTTGCAAGTACACCTAGTACTACTTTTACAGCACGAACTGCATCGTCGTTACCTGGGATTACATAATCAACGTCATCTGGATCACTATTAGTATCTACGATACCAAAAACTGGGATACCTAAACGTCTTGCTTCACGTATTGCATTTATTTCAATACGAGGGTCTGTTATTATTAATGCTTGTGGTAATTTTGTCATTTCTCTTATACCACATAGTATTTTATTTAATTTGTCATATTCTTTAGTTAGTTTAGCAACTTCTTTTTTAGGAAGTAATTCAAACTTACCATCTTCTTTCATTTTTTCAATTTCAGAAAGTCTATTAATTCTTTCTCTTATTGTTTTAAAGTTAGTAAGTGTTCCTCCTAACCAACGTTCAGTTACATAGTAACCTCCACATCTTGTTGCTTCTTCAATACTTGCTTCTTGAGCTTGTTTTTTAGTTCCTACGAATAATGCTTTACCACCATTTTCACAGGCTTTAAATAATGCGGCATAAGCTTCTTCTAGTTTTTCAACTGTTTTTTCAAGATCAATAATATAGATATCGTCTCTTGAAGTATAGATGTACTCTTTCATTTTAGGGTTCCATCTTTTTGTTTGATGTCCAAAGTGAACACCAGCTTCTAATAAATAATTTTTTGACACTACTGCCATTTTTATCACTTTCCTTTCGTTATTACTTCCTTTTGATTCAAAACTTTTACACCTTGTTAAAAGGCACTAGTAAAAATAATTCTCAAAAGTGCTTATTTTTAAAGCCAATTAGTATTTTATCATAATATTATATGAGTTGCAAATAAATATTTTGCTTAGAAAGTAAAAGAGTAAGAAAATTTCTTACCCATTTAACAATATTTCTAATTTTTTAATTATCAGCTTTTTTGCACGAATCATCTATTGTGACTATATACGGATCACTGCTTGTTCCTTGACCAGACAACTGAACACAAGATTTCAGAGAAAGTACTGGACGCACGACGCGCGTATTGCGGAAGACGGTGATGTCGCTCAAGTAGCCAGGGCTAACTGAACCGCACACGTTGAACACGTACGCGTCGCCGCTGTAGAAGTAATACGGACCCATTGTCCACCACCAATTGTCACCCACGACACTACCATTAGTGCTATTTAAATAGTAATAAGTATTTTGTGAATTTGTACCATATTTTCCCCTGCAAATGCTACTTCATCT
>CANPXI010000036.1 GCA_947585885.1 uncultured Bacilli bacterium | reverse complement strand
CAGGAAGCGCTCTTTTAAAAGACCCAGATAAAATATATGAAATAGTAAAAAGTGTTGTAGATAACACAAGTACTCCAATAACTGTAAAAATAAGAAGTGGCTGGGATGAAAATCACATAAATGCTAAAGAAGTAGCAAAAAAAATAGAAGAAGCAGGCGCAAGTGCATTAGCAATTCATGCAAGAACCAGAAGTCAAGGTTACACAGGAAACGCAGACTGGAACATAATAAAAGAAAAAAAAGAAACAGTAAACATACCAGTAATAGGTAACGGAGACATAAAAACAATATATGATGCAAAAAAAATGCTAGAAGAAACAAAGTGTGATGCAATAATGATAGGTAGGGCTTCTATTGGTAACCCTTGGTTTATTAAAGAATGTATTGAATACATAGAAAATAATAAAATAATAGATAAACCAACTACTAAAGACAAAATAGAAATGATTTTAAAACACTATAACCTACTAAAACAAAACGAAACAGAAAAAATAGCCCTTTTAGAAATAAGAACACACGCTCTTGCTTACCTAAAAGGAATACCTAATATAAAAGAAACAAAAGAACAAATAGTGAGGTCTAAAACAGAAGAAGAATTCTTAAACATACTAAATAAACTAGAAACAACAAATTATTGACAAACATTCACAAATATACTAAAATGTAACCATTAAAACTTTATGAAAAGACGAGTAATATTGTAATCTATTTATAGAGAGTTAGTGACTGGTGGAAACTAACAATAGACTAATATGAATAAAACTTTTCTAAGTGGCTAACTAGCCCGGTTATAACCGTTATATTAAAAAGATAATCAGTTAATGATTAAAAAGGGTGGTACCGTGACCTAGTCGCCCCTTTATTAGTCATTAACTTTTTTTAGGAGGAAAGAAAATGAGAGAACTAACAGAACAAGAAAGAATAAGAAGAGAAAAACTAGAAAGTATAAGAGAATTTACTAACCCATACCCAGACAAATACGAAAGAACTCACTCACTAAAAGAAGCAAAAAATTTACCTGACGGAACAAAAGACGTAAAAATTGCTGGAAGAATAGTATTTATGAGAAAAATGGGTAAACTTAGTTTCGTAAAAATAAGAGACCTAGAAGGTGACATGCAACTAGAAATAAAAGTTGATACTGTAACAGAAGAAAAATACGAATTCTTTAAAAAATACATAGATGGAGGAGACTTCATAGGTGCTAAAGGAGAAATATTCACAACTCAAACAGGAGAAAAAACTCTAAGAGTAGAAAGTTTTGAATTTTTAGGAAAAGCATTAAGACCACTTCCAGAAAAATTTCATGGTTTACAAGATACAGAACTAAAATATAGACAACGTTACGTTGACTTAATAACAAATGAAGAATCAAGAAAAGTATTCCTAGGTAGAAGTAAACTATATGCATTTATTCATAAATACCTAGGTGAACATGGTTTTCTAGAAGTAGAAACACCAATAATACAAACTGCAATATCAGGAGCATCTGCAAAACCTTTCTTCACTCATCATAATGCACTTGATATAGACTGTAATCTAAGAATCGCCCCAGAAATATACTTAAAAGAATGCATCGCTGGTGGTTTTGACAAAGTATACGAAGTAGCAAAATGCTTTAGAAACGAAGGAATGGACCCAGAACACTTACAAGAATTCACTCAAATAGAATGGTACTGTGCATACTGGAACTTTGAAGATAACATTAAATTCTACTCTAACTTTATAAGAGAATTAATAAAAGAATTAACTGGTAGTACAACTATAGAATATAAAGGTACATCACTAGACTTTGGTAAAGAAAACTGGACTAGACTTAACTACACAGATGAAATGACTAAAATACTTGGGTTTGACTTTTTAGACATAACTGACCCACAAGAATTAAAAGAAAAAATAGTTGAAAAAGGTTTATACTCTTTAAGTGATTTAGAAGACTATAAATCATTAAGTCAAATAATAGACTTTGTATATAAAAGAAAAATAAGAGAAAACATAGTTGAACCAACTATAATATATAACTACCCTGCTGTTTTAATTCCACTTGCAAGAAGAAATGATACAGATAATAGAAGAATAGACGTATTCCAAGTAGTTGCCTGTGGTACAGAACTTTGCAAAGCTTATTCAGAACTAGTTAACCCAGAAATACAAAGAAGTAACTTCATAGACCAACTAAAAGCAAAAGAACAAGGGGACGACGAAACAATGGACTTAGACGAAAACTTTTTACTAGCAATGGAACAAGGAATGCCACCTATATCAGGTTTAGGTTTTGGAATAGACAGACTAATGATGCTAATATTTAATCAAGAATCAGTAAGAGACGTAGTGCTATTCCCAATAATGAAACCAGAAAATTAAACTACATTAGTAGTTTTTTTTATACCATATAAGCCATTATATTATCTATTTATCGTGAAAATAACATAAAACCTTGTAATAATTATTCCAATTATTGTATAATTAAAGACAGGAGGTAATAAAAAATGAAAAAGAACATAGTGTTCTCTGTTATTGCTATAATATCTATAATTATGTTATTAGTTGGATGCTTCATCCCTGATCCATATGCATTAGTTATTAAAGTAATCGCTGCAATTGCACTATTTGTTTTAGGAATTTTAAAATGGGTTGTTCCAAAAAAAGACAACACTATAGTTAGACTAATCATACTAATAACTTTATTCCTAGCCCTACTAACTTGGATAATTCCAACTGCTCAAGCAAATGGAGCTGAAATAGTAGACATGGGTCTTAGTAGATTATCTATTTATAACTTTGTTGAATACCCATACATAGCATTCCAATTCTTCTTCCAATCATTTAGTATGGATGGTTCTGGTGGTGTAATGCCATTAATCTTCATAGGAATAGTTGGTGGATTCTATGGAATACTTGCTGAAACAGGAAAATTCAGAAACAAACTAGAAAAAATTGCTAAATCTATGAAAGGAAAAGGAACATTATTTATAGTACTTGTTACTATGATACTAGCAGCACTTAGTTCAGTATTTGGAATGAACTTAATGATGTTTATATTCATTCCAGCATTATGTGGAATAATACTACTAATGGGATATGACAAAATAACTGCATTTGCATCTACTTTTATGGCACCAATAATTGGTGTAATAGGTAGCACTTATAGTGTAACTGTTACTGGTTATATCAATCAAGTATTAGGAACAGATAATACAACTGAAATAATAGCTAAAATTGCTTTACTAGTACTAAGCTATCTAATCTATATAGCATTCCTAATTAAACATGCTAACAAATCTTTAAAACAAAAAGAAGAAAACAAAGAAGAAGAAGTAGCTTTCCTAGGAGAAAAGAAACAAAGCAAAAAAGCATTCTGGCCAATAGCTGTAGTATTTGGAATATTATTAGTATTAATAATAATTGGATGCACTCCTTGGTATGACTTATTCCAAATCGAAGCATTCAATAACTTCCATACTTGGTTAACAGAATTAACAATTGGTGAACATACAATAATAAGTTACCTAATTGGTGATTTAGGTGCTCTAGGAACATGGCATTATGCAGAAATAGTAATATTCTTACTAATGGCCACTGTTCTAATATGTGCAGTTTATAAACTTTCACTACAAGAAAGCATAAATGCTTTTGGTAAAGGAATAGTTAAAACTCTAAAACCTGCATTAATAGTAGTTCTAAGTTATGTAGTTGTAATAATAACTGTTTACCATCCATTCTTACTAACAGTTACAGATTGGATTGTAACAGGAGGACAAAACTTACTTAACCTACTAGGAGGCGCTGGAATTTTAGCTAAAATAATCTGCGTAGTAGTAACTACAATAGTAACAATATTAAGTAGTGTCTTAAATATTGAAACACTATTCGTACTTACAGGAACAGCACCTTATCTAGCAGCTGTATATGCTGACTATACTAATACTCTAGCAATAATAACTCAATCTGTATATGGTATAACATCACTAATCGCTCCAACAAGCATTATGTTGATACTAGGTCTAGAATACCTACACATTTCATATAAAGATTGGTTAAAATCAAGTTGGAAATTAGTATTAAGTCTATTACTATTATCAATTGTAATTTCATTAATAGTAATATTCATATAATAACAAAAACTAAAAATTCACTTAATTGTGAATTTTTTTTGTATAAATTTTTTCTAAACATCGCAATATAACATAGAATATAAGTGAGGTGTTTATGAATAAATACACAGAAGAACTAAAAAAAGTATTAAAAGAAAGTGAATTAATTGCAATAGAAAACTCTGATCCATTAGTCTCATCAGAACACATACTACTATCATTACTAAAAATAGATAACAGTTTAAAAGAAGACTTCATAAAAGAAAACATAACATATGAAATAATAAAAAAACAAATACCAAAAGGTAATAACAAAATAGAATTTGTTTTTTATAGTAATGAAATACTAAAAATAATAGAAAAAATAATATTATCAACAAGTGAAGAAGAATACATTACTCTTCCATCACTAATAAAAAAGACACTAGAAACAAAAACAACTAATATGTATAAAATACTAAACAACTTAAACATTAACATAGAAAAACTTCTAAACAACATTGAAAACAAAGAAGTAGAAACAAAAGACCTATTAATAAAAAACCTAGCTACTAACTTAAATGATCAAGCTAAAAAAGGAATGCTAGATAAAGTAATAGGTAGAGACAAAGAAGTAGAAAAAATAATTGAAATACTTGCAAGAAAAAACAAAAATAACCCAATACTAATAGGTGAAGCAGGTGTCGGTAAAACAGCAATTGTAGAAGAACTTGCAAGAAGAATAGTTTTAGGTAAAGTTCCAACATTTCTAAAAAACAAAGAAATACTAAATCTAAACATAAGTGACGTAATATCGGGAACTAAATATCGAGGAGAATTTGAAGAAAAACTAACAAAAATAATAAAAGAACTAGAAAGTAAACAAGACTTAATTATATTTATAGATGAAATACATACCATTGTAGGTGCAGGTGGAGCCGAAGGTGCAATAGATGCATCTAATATACTAAAACCTGCTCTAGCAAGAGGAAAAATAAAATGTATTGGAGCAACTACTTTAGATGAATTTAAAACAACAATAGAAAAAGATAAAGCACTAGAAAGAAGATTTCAAAAAATACTAGTAAAAGAACCAGATGAACAAGAAACAAAAACAATACTAAAAAAAATAAAAAAAGACTACGAAGAATATCATAATGTAAAAGTATCAGATAACATATTAGATAAAACAATAACACTCTCAAAAAAATATCTAAAATATAGAAAAGAACCAGACAAAAGTATAGATATACTAGATGAAATATGCGCAAAAGCAAGCATAATAGAAAGAAAAACAGACTATAATAAAATACAAAATAAAATAGATAAACTAACTAAAGAAAAAAATGACTTTCTTATAAACAATGATATCTTAAATGCAAGCATATTAAAAAAAGAAATAGACTTACTTAAAAATAAAATACAAAACATAGAAAATAAAAAAACTAAAAACAAAGTAACATTAGATAACCTAAAAGAAGTATTAGAATCAAAAACAAACAGTAAGATATTTGAATTAGAAGATAAAAAATACATAAAAGAACTAAACAAAAAACTAAAAGAAAAAATACATGAACAAAATAATTTAATAGATAACTTAACTTCTATTACAGATAACTTATTAACAAAAGAAACTACCCTACCATCTTCTATACTAATAAACACAAATAATGACAAAATAATAAACGACTTAATAACAGAATACTCTAAAATATTAAAAATAAACTTAATAAAAATAAATAAGGAAGAATTCAATAACGAACTTAGTATAAATAAAATAATAGGTAGTCCTGCAGGATATGTAGGATATAATGAAAAAACAATATTTGAAAGCATAAAAACATACCCAATAAGTATAATACAAATAAATAACTATAAAGAATTAAATCAAAAAGTTATAAACATACTTAAAAGTATACTTGAAACAGGTAAACTAACACTATCAAATAATGAAACATTATACTTTAATAACACAATATTTATATTCACTAAAAATAAAAAAGAAGAACCTAAAAAAGTAGGTTTCATAACTAACAACAAAAAAGAAGAAAACAACACATTTAATTACATTTTAGAACATAATGAAGTAATAAATACTATACAATAAATAAGCTGGTATATCACATACATCAGTCATACGATATTTTCCATCTTGTGATTTTAATTTCAACTGTCCGATTTTTTCGGACACTTCATTTCCTTCTCGTTTCAGCTTACTTTTTAAATCACTCTAATATTTTCTTGGCCTATCGCTTTCAGATAAAATACCAATCTACAATACTTATAAAGTATTTTTCTTGCTCCTTATCCCATACTATTCTTATGGTATCATTCTTAAATATTTTATTTGTGAATTTTTATCATTTAATATGATTTCATCTAAAATTAGTAAAATATTTTAAATTATGTTATAATATTAAACATAGGAAGGTGTTATATGGACTTATTAATTGTTTTATTAATTATATTTATACCAGTAATCGCACAAATCTATATATCAATAACATACAAAAAGAATTTAAAAATAGATGCAAAAAACAATAAAACAGGTTATGATATAGCAAGAGAAATATTAGATAAAAACGGTCTTAACGATTTAATAATAGTTGAAACAGGAGGAACTCTAACTGACCACTACGACCCATCAAGAAAAGTAATAAGACTATCAAGAGAAATATATCACGGAACTAGTCTTGCTAGTCAAGCAGTAGCCGCACATGAAACAGGACATGCAATACAAGATAAAGAAGGTTATATATTCTTAAAAATAAGAAGTTTTATATTTCCAATAGTAAACATAGTATCTAGATTCTCTTACTACTTAATATTACTAGGTTTCATATTAGAAATACTTGAATTATTATACATAGGAATAGCAGCAGTAAGTATAGGCGTAATATTCCAAATAATAACATTACCAGTTGAATTTAATGCATCTAAAAGAGCACTAAAAGAACTTGAAGAAAAGAACATAACAGAAAAAAATAACTTACCAGGAATAAAAAACATGCTAACAGCAGCAGCACTTACTTATGTAGCTGGAGTATTAGCAAGTATACTACAATTACTAAGATTAATTGGTCTAGCAAGAAATGATTAAAAATATCATTTCTTTTTTTAAACAAAAAAAAGTAGCAAACGCTACTATTTAGTAAAAGATATAAGTCCCATATATCTTGCTCTTTTAACTTGTTGTGCAATATGTCTTTGATGAAGTGCACAAGCACCAGTCATTCTTCTAGGTAAAATCTTACCTTTTTCATTTATATACTTACTGATAATAGGCACATCTTTATAATCAACTGTTTTACCAGCACACATTTGACATATCTTCTTTTTTCTTGGATAAAATTCTTTCATTATTCCCTCCTCACTTAAAATGGTAAATCATCATCAGTTAATGCAACTTCACTACCAAAATTTTTAAATGGGTCTTCAGTAGAAACATCCACGCCATCTTCAGGACTAGGTCCATCTACAAACACAGAACTAGTAGTATCCACATAAGCATTAACAGGTTCTCTATTCTCTTCACGTTTACCACTACTCATAAACTCTACGTTATCTGCTATAACTTCAGTAACATATCTCTTACTTCCATCTTGAGCATCATAACTTCTTGTTTGTATTCTACCTTCACATCCAAGTAAACTTCCCTTACTCATATATTTAGCAACATTCTCTGCTTGTCTACCAAACACACTAACATTGATAAAATCAGCATCTATATTTCCTTCTTTATTTCTAAAATTTCTATTAATAGCAAGAGTAAAAGATGCTACTTGATTTCCACTTGGCATAGTTCTAACTTCTGGATCCCTTGTAAGTCTACCGACTAGTACTACTTTATTCATACTAATTTTCCTCCTTAATAATTAAATGTCTAAGTATCTTTTCATCAATTAAAGCTTTTCTATCGAATTCTTTAACAGCTTTACTATCACATTCAACATTAAGTAAGTGATAAACACCTCTTACTTGTTTCTTAATTTCATAAGCTAGTTTCTTTTGCCCTAAATCTTTTGAACTTTCGATTTTAGCACCCATACTAGTTAAAACATCCTCAAATGACTTAACTGTACTCTTAACTTCATCTTCTGAAATATCAGCTCTAACAATGAACATAATCTCATATTTATTCATCATTTCACCTCCTTATGGTCTATGGCTTCATATAGAAGCAAGGAAGAATCACGTTCTTCGTAAGGTATTATACCAAATAAACAAATAATTGTCCATAACAATCTATTCATAACAAAACAAAAAAATAACCTATATAAAATAGATTATTTATTAACTAATTATCTGCTTGTGCACATGAGTCTGTATCATCAAATTCAACTACTTTATATGGATTATTTGTAGAACCATCTCCAGTTAATCTAACACAGCCTTTTAAGGATATTACTGGACGCACACCCACAACTGCAGAACTAATATTGCCACTAGTCAACTCTCCTGGATAACTAGAGTAACCACTAACAACAAACATGTTAGCATTATTAATTTTGGCCTGAAAACTACACGGACTCATTGTCCACCAAGAAAAACCATTAGTTGAACTATTTTTTTCACTGTTTAAATAATAGTAAGATTGTGAATTAGCAGTCCATAAAC
>CANPXI010000035.1 GCA_947585885.1 uncultured Bacilli bacterium | reverse complement strand
GAAGAAGGATCACGTGCTAAAAGACCAGAAGATCCTACTAAAGAAGGATACACATTTGATGGATGGTATCTTGATTTAGATGATGATGAAGAATTTGATTTTAATACTAAAATCAAAGAAGACATTACTCTAAAAGCAAAATGGAGTAATGGAGAAGGCACAAGTTTTACAGTAACTCTAGATGACTCAAATGGTAACTTAAGAACTGTTTCAGTTGCTAGTGGTGAAAAATTACAAATGCCTAGTACACCATATAGATATGGTTATAAATTCGTCGAATGGAGACTAAACGGTGAACCTTATGACTTTGATACTCCAGTAACAGGGGACATTACTTTAGAAGCTGTATGGGAAGAATTAGAGCAATATACAGTAACATTTAATAGTAACGGTGGAACAAAAGTAAACTCAAAATTAGTTTACGAAGGTTACCTACTTGCTGCACCAACAAAACCTACAAAAGATGGTTACATCTTCACAGGTTGGTATTTAGATGGAAAACTATATGACTTTAATAAACCTGTATATAATAATATAGAACTAGTTGCTGGATGGAGAGAACCATATACATTCACTGTAACATTCTACGGAAGATGCACAAAACATACAGAAGTATGTACTGCATATCAACAAATTGCTAAGTTTGAAGCAACTGAAGGTAAAAAACTAAGCGATTATATGAATCAAATACCTGATAAAGATGATTTTGAATCATATGAAGGTAATGAAGAATATGAATTCTTTGACTGGGTTTATGCAGATGCAGTTGCAGAAAAAGACACTTACTTAAATTATAATACTGTAATTACTAAAGACTTAGTATACTATGCTGACTACTTTGGTAAACCACTAGAACTTAAGAGTGTTGAAAAAGCAGACACAACAAAGTTCACTGAAACTGGTGACCTAGCAGAAGCAATTAAACGTAATCAATCTAAATTTGAAGTTGAATCAAAAGTAACAGGTTACGAAGATGTAACTATTACAGTAAAAGAAACTAGAAGACTTGAAGAATATCAAAATAAATCAGGTAAAACTGCTAAATGGTATGGTTTACTTCTAGACTTAGGTGTACTAGCAAGTAGAGTAACTACTGATGAAACTGGACTATATGCTTATACTATAAACTCAGAAGATAAAACTGATTTAGAGAAGTTTGGAGCAACAAATGATAATCAATTTATGATTTGGTTACAAGGTTCTGATACAGAATCAACAAGAACTATAGTATTTGAAACTGAAAATGGAAGAAATATTTATGTAACAATAGATTACATTCCAGTAGACATTCAAGTAAATAGTGTTGAAGCAGCTGTAACAAATGGAACACTTGGTCAAGGTAAAGATGAACCTAATAAAGATAATATTCTACTTAACCAAGATGCAATTGACGTAAAAACAACTATAGATGATAATAAATTAAGTGCTGAAGTGGTTGTTAGTGAACAAGAACTTATGAAGTCTTACACTGCTAATGGTGTAGAACAAAAATGGTTCGGATTAATGCTTGACTTAAATATTCCAATTAATGATATAACAACAGACAAAATATATGAAATAAAAGATGAAGATAGAGAAGGTTCAATTAATAGTTGGAAAAACAATGGTCAACAACTAATCATTTGGTTAGGTGAAAAAGACATTAAGGAAGGACTTAACTAAACATACAGTTAGTATAACATTTAAATTTGTTGAAAAGGTGGCAACTGCTGGAAAACTAGAAGAAGTTACAAATGACACTTTTAAAGGTGACACACATGCAGAAAATATTGCTAAAAATGAAGCTGCAGTTACTGCTACACCATTAACAAAAGATAGTGATGGTAACTATTCAATGAGCGTAACAGCAATCGAAGAGGATATGACTAATTGGCAAAGTGGAGAAAATGGTCAAGAAACTGGTAAATGGTTTGCATTAATGTTAGATTTAGGTCTACCATTTGATAGATTTAAAAACGAAACACCTGATACAAACTATAAACTAAAAGAGGCTGACTTCACTAAAGCTACAGAACTAGGTGGAACTGATACTTCATTCATAGTTTGGTTAACTACTGAATACTTTACTAGTAATAATAAACTTGTATTAAAGTTTAAAGATATTAAAACAGAAAAGGAAATTACAGTAACAATTAACTATACTAAAGGAACTAAAACAGTAAGTTTAAGTACTAAAGCTGCACCTGTAGCTATTCCAGTACCTGAAACAAATGAACCTAAAAGTGAACCTGTAGTAATTGTTCCTGAAACTGATGAAGTAGATGAAACACAAGAAGCTGCTGATAGAACTGAAATAGTTGTTGATGCTGAAGAAGCAAAAATACCAGAAGAAATTCTTGTTGAAGAATAAGCACTTATGTGCTTTTTTCTTTTGGTATAAAGAATGTTCTCGTTTGCAAAACTTTTATTTTTTAGAAGTTTTGCAAGTGTACTAGCAAAACTATAATATAATAAGATAATAAAAAAGTATTAATCACCCTTAAAAAACATAGAATATATGAGAGAATATTTGACTTCTCTCATATTTTTATGATATAATCGTGACGTTTGTAGAAATCTTTCTCTACAACCGCACAGAAATAGGTTATAAAAAAGATTAATCTTTTACCTTAATGGCGAGTCTTATTGAAGGAGGTATAAAATGAAAGCAATATTTGTTACAGGTGGAAAACAATATCTAGTTAGTGAAGGAACAGAGTTATATGTTGAAAAACTAGATAATGAAGTAAACACTGATGTAGTATTTGACGAGGTTTTATATGTAGACGGAAAAGTAGGAACACCAACTGTTAAGGGTGCTACTGTAACAGCTACAGTATTAAAACACGGAAAACAAAAGAAAGTTGTAGTATTCAAATACAAACCTAAAAAGAAATTTAGAAACAAACAAGGTCATAGACAACCTTACACTAAAATAGTAATAAAGAAAATAGATGTGAAGTAATCTATGATTAATGTAAGTTATAAAAAAGAAAATAATATAATAAAAGAACTAAAAATATCTGGACACGCTAAGTATGATGAATATGGGAAAGATATAGTATGTTCAGGTGTAAGTAGTTCATTAATAACTTCAGTAAACTTATGTCTTATGTTTGATAATAGTAGTATAAAGTACACTGAAGGAAATAACTTCTATTTAAAAAATATAAAACAAGATAAAATAACTAATACAGTTTTAGAAAACTTAATAAATATACTAAAAAGTACTGAAGAACAATATCCAAAAAATATTAAAGTTAAGGAGGAATAAACGTGAAATATATGGTTTTAGATTTACAATTATTTGCATCCCACAAAGGTGTTGGATCAACTAAAAACGGAAGAGACTCAGCTGGACGTAGACTTGGTGCTAAAGCTAGTGATGGTGAATATGTAACAAGTGGTTCAATAATCTATCGTCAAAGAGGAACAAAGATTTATCCAGGTAACAACTGTGGAATGGGAAAAGATCATACATTATTTGCACTAATTGATGGTGTAGTAAAATTTGAAAGAAAAGGAAAAGATAAAAAACAAGCAAGTGTTTATGAAGTAGCATAAACACTTTTTCTTTAAATATTTTTATAGTATAATATTTAAAGGTGATATTTAATGGAAGAACTTACAAAAGAAGAATTATGGAATTTAGCTACTACCCTTAATAAAGTAGATGGTTTAAGTCCCTCTTTATATTTAGAAAAACTAATAAAAGAAAACCTAGAAGACAAAGTCTCTTTAGAAGAAATAATAAAAAAGTTAAAGGAACACTATAAAAATGAAAAAAGAGATAATTGATAAAGATTATGACTATGAAAACTGTTGCTTAAAAAACAACTTAAATATAATAAGTAAAAAAGAATTAAGACAAGCTGAAAGTGACTTTGCAATTGTAAGAATAAATGAATTATTAGAAAATACTGGGTTTAAACCATCAATTGATTATTTATGCTTTTTACATAAATACATTTTTGGTGACGTATACCCATTTGCCGGAACATTTAGGAGTGTCCATATAGAAAAAGAAGAAAAAATACTTGCTAGAAATACAGTTAAATACTCTGAACCTGAAGACATACAAACTGAACTAAGTAGTATATTTAATATAATAAATAAAACAGATTTTGATAGTTTAAATAAAGACGAAAAAATAGATTTCACATCAAAAATGATAACAGCAATATGGAAAGTACACCCATTTAGAGAAGGTAACACAAGAACAACACTAGTATTCTTAAGAAACTTCTTAAAAAGCCATAATATAACATTTAGTATAACATTTTTTAAACATAACGAAGTATTTGATTTTACTAGAAATGCTTTAGTAGCTGCATCATTTGAAGACGAACTTCTTGGTGTAAAAAGAAATTATACTCACATAAACAGAGTAATTGGTGATATAATAAATGATAGTTTAGAAGAAAGGAAGAATTTATAATGGACGTAAAAGATATACATAAAAACTATAAAGAATTAATTGATAATGAAGTAGAAATAAATGGATGGATAAAAAACCATAGAAAAAATGCAACACTTGGGTTTATCGATTTTAACGATGGAACTTGTGCTAAAAACTTACAATTAGTATATACTAGTGATTTACCTAATTTTGAAGAACTAACAAAACTTAGTATTGGAAGTGCTATTAATGTAAAAGGAACACTTATAAAGTCAGTTGGATCTAACCAAGAATATGAAGTGAGTGTAAAAGAAATAACACTTCTAGGAGACGTAGCAGATGATTACCCACTTCAATCAAAAGGGCGTCCTACAAGAGAATTCTTAAGAGAAGTTGCCCATCTTCGTCCTAGAACGAACCTTTTTAATGCAGTTTTTAGAGTAAGAAGCATTGCTGCATATGCTATTCATAAATACTTTCAAGAAAACGGATACGTTTACTTTCATGCTCCAATAATAACAGCTTCAGATTGTGAAGGAGCCGGAGAAATGTTTCAAGTAACAACACTAGACTTAGATAGACTAACTAAAGAGAGTACTGTTCCATATGAAAAAGATTTCTTTGGAAAAAAAGCATCTCTTACTGTATCAGGTCAACTAGAAGCAGAAACTTTTGCCCTTGCTTATAAAAAAGTCTATACTTTTGGACCTACTTTTAGAGCAGAAAACTCAAACACAAAAACACACGCTAATGAATTCTGGATGATCGAGCCAGAAATAGCATTCTGTGATTTAAATGGAGACATGGAAGTAATGGAAAGTATGCTAAAATATGTAGTTAAATATGTACTAGATAATTGTAAAGATGAAATGGAACTATTTAATAAATTTGTTGAGCCTGGTATTATTGATAAACTAAATAAACTAGTTACTAGCACTTTCACAAGAGTGACACACGAAGAAGTAATAACAATACTAAAAAATGCGAGTGTTAAGTGGGAGTTTCCTCCAGAATATGGATGTGACATAGCAAAAGAACACGAAAAATACATTACAGAGTACTTTAATGGTCCAGTATTTATAACTGACTGGCCTAAAGACATAAAAGCATTCTATATGAAACAAAACCCAGATGGTAAAACAGTCGCTGCAGTAGACTTAGAAGTACCAGGTGCTGGTGAACTAATGGGAGGAAGCCAAAGAGAAGAAAATTATGGCAAATTAGTAAGTAGAATGAAAGAACTAAATATGAGTACTAATGATATGAAATGGTACTTAGACTTAAGACGTTTTGGTGGATGTGTGCATTCTGGTTTTGGAATGGGATTTGAAAGACTTCTTATATATATAACTGGTGTAGAAAATATAAGAGACGTAATACCTTATCCAAGAACACCAAATAATTGTGAATTTTAAGGAGGTTTATTATGGAAAAATTAGAACTTGAATTTATAGACGGAAAAATAACAAAAATAGAATTATTTCCTGAAGGAAAAGAATACATATTAAAAACATTTTATGGCTATGAAGTAGTAAGAACAAGAAACTATAGTAGTCTAGCTGATTTCTTTACAAACGAGTTAGGAGTAGACAATATAAGACAACTAGGTAAAACAATAACACTAGTAAAAGACAAAAATGAATTGCTAGCACTCAAAATAGGATACAATATAATTTTTATAAGAGACTATGTAAAAGAAAAATGTAAAGATGCATACTATAGCATAAATAATAGATACATAAAAGAAAAATATAACATAACAGAAGAAGAATTCTTACAAATAGTAAAAGATGAAAGTTATACAAAAATAAAAAAATATTAAGAATAAAAAGAGTACTAACAAAATATACTATTAGTACTCTTTTTATTTGCATTTCTATAAAAAATGTGTTATTATGGACGAGCACGTTTAAAAAAGGAGATGAAAAAAATGTTAGAAAATATAAATGAAAAAGACTTATATGTAGGATACATAAAAAATGAAGAACCAACTCTTACAGTGTTAAAAAAAGAAAATAACGGTTATACTTTGTTATTTTTAAATAATAAATTAATAAGTGAAAGTGAAATAAATATAATATCTAAATTAAATGATTTCTTAAATAAACATAGTATAAAAGGATTAGATAATTATTTTATAGAAGATATTGAATTAAAAATGGAAGAATATAATTTTAAATTATCGTGTGTTTTTGAATTAAAATCTAAAATAGACAAACTAATAAAAGAGTTATCAAACATTCTTCCAGATGATTTAATAGATAAAGAAGATATTTTAGAAATAGCAAAAGCAAATTTATATAGTCGTAATTATTATGCTCTTGCACTAAAAGACAAAGTATACATTGTAACACTAGATAAAATAATAGTAAGATCTAATGGTGAAGTATATGCCCCTTACATAGAAAGTCACATAAAAAACTTAACACCAAAACATTCAAACAGATAAAAAGTAAAAGAAAAACCTTTTACTTTTAAAAAAAAATAAAAATTAGCACTCATATATTGACAATGCTAATGCATAATATTATAATGTAGTTAGCACTTCTGATTTAGAGTGCTAAAAAGGAGGTATAAATTGTGTTAGGTGAAAGACAAAAAAATATTCTAAAAGTAGTAGTAGAAGAATATATAAAAAACGCACATCCAGTAGGAAGCCAAAGTCTTTGTAAAAAATTCAAATGCTCTAGTGCTACAATAAGAAATGATATGTTAACTCTAGAACAAATGGGTTACCTAGAAAAACAGCATATATCTTCTGGTAGAATTCCTTCAGAAGAAGGTTACCGTTACTATGTAGACAATTTAATGGAACCAAAAAAGATAAGCGGAGAAGATATGTTAAAACTACAAACAATATTTTCAAATAAAGAGCTTGATCTTAACAGTGCCATTGAAAAAAGTCTCGAAATAATTAGTGATATTACAAATTATACTTCAATCTTATTAGGTAAAGCATCAAGTGACAATTTATTAAGTAAAGTAGAAGTAGTACCTATAACTAAATCTAGTGTAGTTGCTATAGTAGTTACAAATAAAGGCCACGTAGAAAACAAAGAAATTGATTTACCTACTCATATAGACTTAAAAGAAGTATCAAAAACATGTGAACTACTAAATAAAATGTTAGTAGGAACACCACTAGATGAAGTCGCATCTCGTCTTGAATTTGAAATAAAACCAATAATAAAAAATTATGTCACAAATTACGAAGTACTATATAATGCATTTTATGAAGCATTAAGTAACTTCCAAAGTGAAAAAGACGTAAGATGGACAGGTAAAACTAATATATTAAAACAACCAGAATTCTCAAAAGTTGATGATGTAAAAAACATCATAAGTAAATTTGAAAGCAAAGATTTGGTAAGTAAAATTGAAGAAACTGAAGATGAGGTTAAAGTATATATTGGTAGTGAGACTAGTCTAGACGATAATGTTACAGTAATAAAAACTAAATATAACACAGGTAAAAGAGAAGGAACTCTAGCTGTAATCGGTCCTAAAAGAATGGACTATGAAAGAGTATTAAACTTACTTGAATTCATAAAAAAAGAAATAGAAACTAAAGGAGGTATTAATGACTAAAGAAGAAAAACCTAAAAAGGAAAAAATTAATACTAAAGAAAAAGAAAATAAAGAAGTAGAAAAACTAAAAGGAGAATTACAAGTTTTAACTGATAAATATACTCGTCTTCAAGCAGAATTTATAAACTATCAAAATAGAACACAAACTGAAATATCAAACCTTTTTAAATATGAAGGTGAAAGTTTCATAAAAAGTTTATTAGATATAATTGATGACTTTGAAAGAGCAATAATGATGGACGACGATGATTTATCTGATGAAGTAAGTAACTTCTTAAAAGGTTTTAAAATGGTTTATACAAGACTAATAAGTTTACTTGATAATTTAGAAGTAAAACCTATAGATATTGAAGGTAAAGAGTTTGACCCACATTTTGCTGAAGCAGTTTTAACTGAACATGATGAAAATAAACCAGAAAATGTGGTACTTGAAGTACTTAAAAAGGGGTATATGTATAAAGATAAATTAATAAGACCAGCGATGGTTAAAGTAAATAAATAAGAAAGGAAGAGATAAAAATGAGTAAAATTATAGGAATAGATTTAGGTACTACAAATAGTTGTGTTGCTGTACTAGAAGGAGGTAATTCAACTGTAATACCAAACGCTGAAGGAGAAAGAACTACTCCATCAGTAGTTTCAATAAAACCAGATGGAGAGGTAAGAGTAGGTGACGTTGCAAAACGTGAAGCTCTAACTAACCCTGAAGTAATAAGTTCAATAAAAAGAAAAATGGGAACTAGTGAAAAAGTAGAAGTAGCTGGTAAAAAATATACACCAGAAGAAATAAGTGCAAAAATACTTATGAACTTAAAAGCAAG
>CANPXI010000034.1 GCA_947585885.1 uncultured Bacilli bacterium | reverse complement strand
TAACAGCAGATGAAATAGTATATGCAGGAGGAAAAGCAGGAACAAATGCACCAAATGCTTACTACTATTTGAACAGTGAAAAAAATAGTTCAACTAATGTTCCTTGGTGGACAATGAGTCCATATGCTTTGCCCGATAATGGTATAGTAGGTGTATTCTATGTGCGTGGTTATCCTGCCTACCCAGGCTATTTAAACGCCCACACTGTCTACGCCACAACCTATTATGTGCGACCAGTTCTCTCGCTTAAATCTTGTGTAGAGTTAGAAGGCAAAGGATTAGCTACTGAACCGTATACAATTAAAGATATTAGTGAAAAATGTGCGGCTTTAGATAATTAAAATGTAAAAGTTCATATGTATGTATGGACTTTTTCTTTGTTTTGTAATAAAATTATTGTAGATAATAATAAGTGGAGGATACTATTATGAATTCAAATAAAAGTTATATTGCTTTATTGTCAGTTAGTGTTTTATGTTTAGTAGTAATTATAAGTTCAGTTACTTATGCTTATTTTAAAGCAAGAATTGATGGAGAAGGAGCTCCTTTAAATATTGCTGCTGGTAAAGTTGGACTTAAAATATCAGAGAATACAATTAATGTTAATAATATATTACCTATATATGATAAAGATAAAGATACTGATGCTCAAAGTAATACTTTTACAGTTACTAGAACAGAGGATAGTAATTTAGATGCATGTTATTCACTTTATCTAGTTGTTGATGAGATTGGTTCGGCTTTGGAAAATAGTGAGTATTTTAAAATAGAATTAGATGATGGCAAAAGTACTCCGGTAGAGATGAATTTTGGCGAAGTAAAGAAAACTCAAGAAAATATTGAAAAGGCCGAAGATGGAACAATTACTATACCACTTTTAAGTAATCAAAGTTTAAGTGAAGCAAGCCCAACTAATTCATATACTTTACGTGTATGGCTTAGTTATGTTGATGATGTTGATCAAACAGATATTTTAAATGGTGAACCTGAAACTAGAAAATTTACTGCACATTTAAAAGCTAGTGGACAAAATGGTGTATGTAAAGATGTATAATTACCAATAAGTGGTAATTTTTTTTATGTCTTTTAATATAATTTACTGGTGAAGATAATGTTTAATATTAAGGGACTAACAGATGAAGAAGTGTCTAAAAGTAGAAGTAAGTATGGTAGTAATAGTATTACACATTATAAAAAGAATACTTTTTTTAATTTAATAATTGAATCATTAAATGACCCTATTATTAAAATTCTTTTGATTGCTTTAGGAATTAAGATTTTGTTTTTGTTTAATGATAGTGATGTTTATGAAACTATTGGTATTATTGTTGCTATTATTTTAGCTAGTGTTATTAGTAGTTTAAGTGAGTATGGTAGTGAAAAGGCTTTTAATAAGTTAAGTGAAGAAAGTAGTATGGTGAATGTTAAGGTTTTTAGGAATGGTAATTTAGCTAGTATTTTGATAGATGAAGTTGTTGTTGGTGATAAAGTTTTAGTTAGTAGTGGTGATAAGATTCCAGCTGATGGAGTTATTTATAGTGGAGAAATACAAGCTGATGAATCTATGATTAGTGGTGAAACTAAAGAGAAGTTTAAGAAAGTAAATGAAGAAGTTTATAGGGGTAGTGTTGTGACTAATGGAAGTGCAGTAGTGGATGTTAAGAAAATAGGAAATGATACTTATTATGGTAAGATTGCTAAAGATATTCAAGAGAAACCTCCTGTTAGTCCACTTAAGAATAGACTTAGAGATTTAGCAAGTTTTATTAGTAAGATAGGGTATGTTTGTGCTTTTTTGGTTATTATTTCTTATTTATTTAATGTTATAGTTATTAGCAATAATTTTGATATGTCTAAAATTATAGAGATGGTAAGTGATTTTAGAGGTATGATACCACATTTACTTTATGCTCTTACTTTAGGAGTTACTATTATAGTTGTTGCTGTTCCTGAGGGGCTTCCTATGATGATTACTTTAGTGTTATCTTCTAATATGAAAAGACTTATTAAAAATAATGTTTTAGTTAGAAAACTTGTTGGTATTGAGTCAAGTGGGAATTTAAATATTTTATTTAGTGATAAGACTGGTACTATTACTAAAGGAAAACTTGAAGTGGTTGGTTTTTCTTTGTATGATGGTAAAGTTTATAAGAAAATGAGTGATATTACTAATTCTAAGTTAAGAGAGTTTTTAGAAGTTTCTCTTAGTTATAATAATGATGCATATTACGTTAATGATAAGATTGTTAATGGGAATGTTACTGATAGGGCTATTCTTGCTTTTGTAGGGGTAAGAAATAGAGATAAGTATAAAGTTAAAGATAAGGTGAGTTTTGATAGTGTTAAAAAGTATTCTAGTGTTTATTTAGATTATGAAGGAGGCACTAATTTTGTTAAGGGTGCCTATGAGATTATTTTAGATAATTCTAGTGGATACTATGATAGCGCGTTAAGTCTTCATTATAGTATTGATAAAGAGAGGCTTAAGCGTATTGCTTTAGATTTTACTAAGAAAGGTTATAGGGTTTTAGGGGTAGCAAGTGGGAATGAAAAGGATACAAGTAGACTTATTTTTCTTGGATTTATTTTGATTAAGGATGAAGTAAGACCTGAGTCAATCGAGGGTATTTCGCTTGTTAAAAAGGCAGGTATTAGTACTGTAATGATTACTGGAGATAATGAAGAAACTGCAAGAAGTATTGCTAAAGAAGTAGGCCTTATTGAAAGCGAAGAAGACATAATTATAACTAGTCAAGAGTTAAGTAAGATGAGTGATGAAGAAGTTAAAAAGATTATTCCTAGATTAAAGGTTGTTGCTAGAAGTTTACCAGAAGATAAAAAAAGACTTGTGGTTTTAAGTCAAGAGTTAGGCCTTGTTGTTGGAATGACAGGGGATGGGGTAAATGATGCACCAGCACTTAGGAAAGCAGATGTTGGGTTTGCAATGGGAAGTGGTACTGAGGTTAGTAAAGAAGTAAGTGATATTATTATACTTGATGATAATTTTCTTAGTATTGCTAAAACTATTCTTTTTGGTAGAACTATTTTTAAGAGTATTAGAAAGTTTATTATTTTTCAGTTAACTGTTAATATTACAGCAGTTTCTTTATCTGTCATTGGGCCTTTATTTGGTATTACTTCACCTGTTACAGTTATTCAAATGCTTTGGATCAATATGGTTATGGATACTTTAGCTGGAGTGGCTTATTCTTTTGAACCACCACTTTTAGAGTATATGGAAGAAAAGCCTAAGAAAAAAGATGAAAAGATTATGAATAAGTATATGATTAATCAAATATTAGTAACAGGGCTTTATATGAGTTTTTTATGTATGTTCTTTTTAAAGAGTGAATTTTTACAAAGTTTTTTTAGGATAGGAGAAGATAATAAGTATGTTATGACAGCATTTTTTGGACTATTTATTTTTATGACTATTTTTAATAGTTTTAATGCGAGAACTACAAGATATAATATATTTTCTAATTTAAGACAAAATAAAGTGTTTCTTATTATTATTGGTATGGTTGCTTTTATTCAAATAATTCTTATTTATTATGGGGGTAGTATTTTTAGGACTACTGGCTTATCATTTTTTGAATTTGATGTTATGTTAATTCTTGCTTTAAGTGTTATTCCTTTTGATTTTATAAGAAAGTTTGTTTATAGAAAGTTAAATAATAATACTACTATTTAGCTTTTTTTTACAAAAAAACTTTTAAAGATATTCCTTTAAAAGTTCAATTTGTTCTTCTCCAAATTTAAGTAAGTCTTCTGCTAAATGTAATACACTTTTATCTACTTCTTTTTTATAGTCTTTTATTTTTGCTTCTATGTTTATATTACCCATATTAAACCCACGAGATAATATACTTGCTATTTTAGCATCTGAGTTATCTTTTGAAACTTCTATACTCATTGCTGTGTTAGCAGTTAAGTCTTTTAGTACAGTACTATGACTATTTTCTATTTTTTCTTTTTTCATTAGTTTGTTACATTCTTTATGTAGACTTTCATATTTTTGTAGTTCTTCTTCTAATAAGAATTTTATTTTATTATCTTTTTCTTTTATTAAAGATAATAGTTTTTTTGTACTATTTACTCCCATTTTTGTATTATCATAAATAAATAATAATAGTTCTTTACTTTCGTTCATTTTATCACCATTTATAGTATTATCTTTTGGTTTAGTTATTATACATAGATAATTGTTTTTATTTATTATTTAATATATAATGTTTATTGAAAGGATATGTTATATGGATAAATTTAAAAGATATTTTTATTATTTAGTAACTATTATTTTTGCTTTTTTAACTTTATTTGAACTATATATATATTTAAAGTTAGATTCTAATTATATGGGTGTTTTTTATTTATTAATAAATTTTTTTATTATGTTTTTACTTTGTAGTGTTTCTTTTAATTATGAAGAGAAAAATATAAAGATTAGAGTTAGTAAAAATATTATTTCTATTATATTTGGTTTGTTTTCTAGTTTTGTTATGTATTTATTAGTATCTAAATTATATAGTTATGTAGATGCTTCTAGTGTATTTAATAGTAGTATTTTTGTAGTTAGTAAGATTATTAAACCTATTATTTATTTTATGTTATTAGGTATGAGTATTTGTGAAATAAGGATGAAAATTAAGTAAGTTATTGTAATTTAATGGTTTTTATTATAAAATTATTTATGGAAGGTGAGGTAAATGAAGAAATTTTTTAGTAAATATGGAGTTATAATTACTATAGTTGTAGCAATTATTTTATTTGTTATTTTATCTTTGTTATTTGATAAAAAAGAAGAAGTAAGTGGTGTTACTTTTGATGATTGGTATCAAAAGACACAAGAAGAGGGATATTTTGTAACAGTAGTTGCGGCTGATTGGTGTAGTAATTGTCAAGCAACAAAACCAAATATGGAAAAACTACAAAAAGATTATAATTTTAATTTATATTGGCATGAAAGTACTGATCCTGATGATAACTCAAGTGCTGCTTTAAAACTTGCTGATGAAGAAAATTATATTATTTCTGCTTATGATTTAAGCAATAATGGCTTTAGTGGTTACCCTTATATCTTTGTTACTAAAGATGGTGAGTTTGTTGGTTCTTTTGATGGTAGAAGTGATTATGCTAGATTAGAAGAAGAATTAACTAAACTAGGCGTTATTGAAGAAAAACAAGTTACTGAGGAATAGTATGAAGAAGTTTTTTCTAAAATATTGGCTATATATAGTTATAGGAATTATTTTAGTTATATTTATAGTTTTATCTCTTATGTTTTCAGGTAATTCTGAAGAGATGCTTGAGTGGCTAGATAAAACTAAAAAGGACGAGTATGTAGTTAGTGTTGTTGCTAAAACTACATGTAGTTATTGTAAAAAGTTTAAACCAACAATGGAAGAAGTACATGACACATATAAATTTGATTTATATTGGTTTGATACTGATACTTTAAATTATAATGATAAAAATACATTTTTACATACATATGATTTAGAGAATTATAAAGGTACTCCTTATACTTTTGTTACTCGTAATGGTAAGGTAATTGGATATCTTTCTGGAAATAAGAGTGAAAAAGATTTGGTAGAGTTTTTATATAACACTGGTGTGATTGAATAAGTTATTATGACTTATTCTTTTTTCTTAAATAGACTTATGTGGTATAATTAATTTACAAGGAGGTAAATGGGTAAAGTTAGTTTATGAAAAAAGTGTTTTATTGTTTAGTAATTTTATTTTTGATAGTTTTAGTTAAGTTTTTTGTTTCTTCTTATAGTATTACTTATAAAGTAGGTAAGTATGATATTTTAGAAGAAGCAAGAGATAAAAGTATGTATTTTGAAATAAAGTATGAAAATAATACATATAGTTATAAAATTTATGAAAAGAGAAAACTTACTAAGAAAAGAATTAGTTCTGTTAAAAAAGAAGAAGTTAATGGGTTTACTTGTTTAACTCCAAATATTAAGGGTTACGTTAGTTATACTATGTGTAGTGATGGTAAAGAGTTAGTAAGTAAAGATACTCTTAGTTTTAAAGATGATAATTATGAAGAGGACTTTTATTTTAGTAAGAATTTAAGTAGTAAAGAATACATATATATTTGGAAATATGATGGGTTTTATTTTTTAAATGGTGATAAACAAAAAAGTGTTAATATTTTTGATGGAGACAGGTATTCAAATGATTTGATGTTTCAAGTTAATGATAAATTAATTTTTCCTAGTTATAAGGATGAGTATTTGTTTAGTGATTTTATTGTACTTGATATACCTAGTGGAGAATACTTTACTATAAAGACTAATTATAGTATTAATTATAGTAGTAAAATAGTTGGAAACTCTAAAAATTCTATTTACATTTTTGATAATAAAGATAATGTCTTATATCAAGTAAACTATAAAAAGAAAAGTGTAGAGATTATTGGAAGTAAGGCAAAAGGATATGTAAAGTTAGTAAATGGAAGAAAGAGAGATGCTCTTTTAAAAGAATATACAAAAGAAGATATTACTTATTTTGATTTACCAAGTAGTGATATTTATGTTAAAAGTAATGTTTATAGTTATGTTAATAATAAAGATATAAGTATTAAGTATTTTAACTCTCAAGTTAGTTATGTTTCTTCATATAAAGACAATATATATTTTATTTATAAAGATAATCTTTATAGAAAAAATAATCAAGGTATTAAAATGATTGTTCATAATTTTGAGTTTAATTTTAATAGTGATGATTTGATATTTGTTTATAATAAATAACATATTAGGTTTAATTACATATAATAAATTAGGTGAAAGTTATGTATGAGTTTAGAAAAGTTTTAGATACTGAGTATTATACTTATTATGAAGTACAAAAAGGGGATACTTTGTATAGTATAAGTAGGAGTTTTAATGTTAACCCTAAGTTAGTTGCAGCTTTAAATGGGATAAAGGATGACGAGTATATTTATCCTAAACAAACTCTTATTATTCCTAAAAAAGGTATTCAGTATTATATAACTAAAGAAGAGGATACCTTAAAGACTGTAAGTAATATTTTTGGTGTAGATGAAGAGAAAATTGTAGATCAAAATAAAAGTATTTATTTACTTCCAGGACAAATGATATTTTCTAAAGAGTAAATTATTGTAATTTATTCTTTTTTTTTATATAATTATAGAAGATAATAGGAGTTGGTATAAGTGATAATTAAGAAACCTTATGCATTTTTAATAAAGCATTTTAGAATTATACATTTAACACTAGCATTGTTACTTCTTTATGTTGCTTATAGAACTGCTGCTGTTTTTACTTTTTTTAATGATTATGTTAGAAATGGTTATTATACTTTATCTAGCCAAACTGGTAGTTTTATTAATTTATATATGTTTCTTGCAGTTGTTATGATTATAGTTATTTCATCGTTTATATATTTGTTAATGAAGTGGAAAGATAAAAGTAGGCTTTATTATGTTAGTTTATGTTTGTTTTATTTTGTTGTTTTTCTAGGCTTTTTAGTTTATTTTAATGTACTTGGTAATATTTTTAATACTAACTGGGATGTTAGAGTTGTAAGAGCATATAGAGATATTATTTCTATTTTGTATTTTCCTCAGTTTATATTTTTGATTATTGCTAGTGTTCGTGCGATTGGGTTTGATGTTAAGAAGTTTGATTTTAAAAAAGATTTGGAAGAACTAGATATTGCAGAAGAAGATCAAGAAGAGATTGAGGTTACTTTTGGAGAAAATTCATATAAGTATAAGAGAAAATTAAGACGTATTTTTAGAGAGATTAAGTATTATGCACTTGAAAATAAGTTCTTTTTTGGAGTCATTTGTGGTGTTTTAGTTTTAGTAGTGTTCTTTTCTATTTATATGAATGTTAGCTTATTTAGTAAACAATTTGATGAGAGTGAATTTTTTAGTGTTAATGGGGTTATTTTTAAGGTAGAGAATTCATATGTAAGTGATGTTGATTTAAGCGGTAAAGTTATAAATGATGGGTTTAAGTATGTTATTGTTAAAGTAAATATGGAGAATGGTAATGATAAACGTATTAATATTGATACTGAAGATTTAAGATTAATGTTAGATGATAATATGTATTTTCCTACTTTTACAAGAAATGAGTATTTTAAAGATTTAGGTGAAGGATGGTATAAGAATGATACTCTTTATGCAGGAGAGAGTTATCAGTATTTACTTATTTATGAAGTACCAAAAGATATAAAGTTTAAAGAAGCAATTTTTAGATTAGTTGATAATATTAGTGTAATAGATGGAGAATTATCAGCTAAGTATAAAGATGTTAAGTTAGATTTAAAAGAGTATGAATTAGAGGATGAAAGTGAATATTATTCTATGGGTGAAGGAGTTAGTTTAGAAGATTCAACTCTTGGAAAAAGTGAAGTAGTTATTAATTCTTTCCAAATAGGAGACAGTTTTACTGAGTATTATGAGTATTGTGTTAATACGTGTTACCAAGGTAAAAAGCTTATTAAGGCTGATACTTTAGGTGTTAGAAATAGGACTATTTTAAAACTTAATTTGGAGCTTGTTTTAGAAGATGATTTATATTATTCTAAGTATTTAAAGAGTAATAGTGATTTTATTAATACATTTGGTAGTATTACATATATGAAGGATGGAGTTGAAACTGAAGCACTTATGTCAGTTAAGACGTTAGATATTGATACAGATAATGTTTATATTGAAGTTCCTAGTGAACTTAAAAATACTAATATTATTAGGTTACATTTAACTATTAGAAATAAAAGTTATGTTATAAATTTAACAAAGTAGGTAACAGAAGTAGACACTTATGTTTACTTTTTTTCATAAAAAAATAATCACTTAAT
>CANPXI010000033.1 GCA_947585885.1 uncultured Bacilli bacterium | reverse complement strand
TTAGAGTATCTACTGTTACTGTTATATTTTCTCCTTCCCCTGTTACTATTGCTATCCAATAAGCTACTGTTACTCCTATTAATACTATTAAAACACTTATAATTCCGACTACTAAATACTTCTTATTCATTTAACACCTCTTTAAAACAATTTGTTTTACTATATATAATATAGTTTATAACATTTTGTTCTAAAAATCAATATAACATATTGTTATATTTTAAAATTAAAACAGGTGGTAAAATGAATAGACTAAAAGACTTAAGAGAAGATAGAGATTTAAAACAAAAAGATATTGCTAAAATAATTAATGTTTCACAAGTTGCATACAGTTATTATGAATTAGAAAAAAGAGAAATAGATTTAACCTCACTTAAAATATTAGCTAATTTTATAATACAAGCATAGACTATATTTTATGTGAAACAAATGAAATAAAACCATACCCTAAAAACAAAAAACAAAAGTAAAAAAGCTTATAAAATTCTAACAAATTTTTCCTTAATAATAAAATACTTATTTAACACAATATAAACAGAAAGGAGAAATTAATATGACAAAAATTACCAAAAATATAAGCTTTTTACTTTTTTCTTGTTTATTAATGGTTACAGGTTTATTCAACCTAAAAGCCTTAACAAGTATAACAGTAAATGATGAAACTGAATTATTAAATGCGCTTAAAGATGAAAAATATGACACAATAGAACTAGGTAAAGACATAAACACAACACAAAAAATCAATATCACAAGAGAAGTAACAATTGATGGACATAATCACACATTAAAATATACTGGAAAATTTAATGGAACAGATGACTTTAAAACTTGGGCAGGAATATACGTACTACAAGTTTATAAAGTATCAGCTACAATTAAAGATATAAAATTAACTGGCGGTAATGCCGGTCTACTAATTAACGGAGCTGACGTAGAACTTGCTGGTACAATAGACGTATCTGGTAATGGCTTTGGTGGTATTGAACTTGGTCAAGGTGTTGATGTAAAAACAACACCAAAAATAGAACTAGATAAAGATGTTAACCTAGTAAACACAACTGAAACAAAAGATTCACCAACACTATGGGCTGATGAAACAACAGGAACAATAGAAGTAGATGGAATGACTCAAGCATTAAACGATGGTGAAGACTTATCTGTAAGTGAAATAGAAACTATATTTAATATGCAAGATAACCCAATGACTAGTGACAACATCGTATTATATTTTCTATTAACAGGCATATTATCTATAACACTATTATTAAGTGTTAAAAAATTTAATATATATAATAACTAATTGAAAGCATCTCTTGCTTTCTTTTTTATTAACTTCGCGTGGACAACTACCTTTTCTACTCCATAAGTATCATTACAAGTAGACAAAGTTAATATCTTATCATTAACATTTAAACTAGTATTAAATTTATACTTACTTCTTAACTTAATAGTAGTTAAAAAATCTTTAAATTCCTCATTATTATGAAAATGAGTAGTAATATAATAATTCTCATTATTAACAACATAAACACTAAATATTAAAAATATATAATTATAATATGGAGTAGACAAATAAATAATATAATTATCTTTATTACTAAACCACTCTTCATCCATACCAAACCTAATACTACCAAACATAGTCTTATCAAGTCTTCCATGTCCATAAATAACACTATTATAATTTAAACTTCGAAGATTATTTCTAAAATCTGAAAAAATACTACCTGAATATCCAAAAGATTTATCATAATAATGATCTAAATAAAAAGTATTATCTTTTGCTTGAACAACTGGATAATCTACACTAGTTCCACTTACCCTTATCCATCCAACTATTTCATCATTAACACTTAATAAATCACTAAAATCAACACTTAAAAAAGGATAATCTACATAATTATAATATAAATCATTCTTATCTTTAGTAGGGTTATATAAACTTTCATCTAAATCTTCTTTATCTTCTTCTACATCACTTTTAAACTCATCTAAAAACTCATTATTCTTTTTTCTATAACTAGAATAATCATCTATCCTTAAAATACAATAAACTATTAAAATAGATAAAAAAGTAGTAACTAAAATTAAAATAAAACTTTTTAAAAATCTAAAATGCTTCATACTTATATTTTTTTCATTAATAAACAAAATATAACTCTTTTTGCATATAAAAAAACTTTAATATTTTTCTATTAAAGTTTTATTTTTTCTATCCCTTTATTTTCTTTAATTCTTCATAATACATTGCTTGACTTACTGAAACATAAGGTCCTACATAAATAATTGCAATTCCAAAAGTAATACCTACTAGTAAATACCAACCTATGAAACTTAACATAAATACGAATAAGTCTCCTTTATATCCATTAGTTAATCTCTTACTTTCTTTAATAGCTTCCATTACATCTATATCAGGGTTATCTGCAACAATATAATAAACCATACTGTAGCTTATTGCTGCAATAATACCAGGAATAATAAATAACAATGTCCATAAGAAAGTGAATATTCCAACTAACATACTAATAGCAAATATAGGTAAGAATTTAGAATAATATTTAATTAAATCATTAAGTGAATAACTTTTACCTCTTATAAAATTTAAGTAATAATATATAACACCTACACTAATAGGTAATGTTGCAAGTTCTACTAAAATAGAAACAACAGCCCCAGCAAGTGAATCTTCACCAAATATACCACTTATAACTCCACCTACAAAACCTATAAGTGCAACTATTAACATTGGAATCAATAAATTCCATAAATTATTATTAAGTTTACTTTTAGCAGCTTCTTTTAACTTAGCCCTATTAATAACACCATTGTCATTATAGTCACCAGCTTTACTGCCACTTTCATTAATTAATTTTCCGCATTTAACACATACGTCAGCGCCTTCTTTTAATTCGGCACCACAATTTGTACAAAACTTAGCCATCTTTCCTCCTAAACTAAACTATTTCCATTTGCATCTATTACTGATCCTGAAAAGATCATAATGCAATCAACTAAAGACCATATCCAAGCAGCTAACACCATAAAAATACCTACAATTACTATTGATAAAATAATACCAAATAAAGTTAACATAAGTTGCGCAACTGCTTTACCAGTATAACCTAAATAAAAGTTATGAGCACCAAATACTCCTATTAACATAGGAAGTGCTAAAATACCAGCAACAACTTTACTTTTTCTTCCCTCTGGTATATTTATAGGTCCTTTACTTTCATTAACAAGTTTTCCACACTTAATACATACATCAGCGCCCTCTTTTAGTTCAGCTCCACAGTTAGAACAAAACTTAGCCATATAAATACCTCCTCTTTAAATGTATTATATCACTTATAACAAATTAATACTATACATTAAATCTAAAATAGCATATGTCACCATCTTGCATAATATACTCTTTTCCCTCAAGTCTAGCTTTTCCAGCTTCCTTAACTTTAATTTCACTACCACATTCTACTAAATCACTATAACTCATTACTTCAGCCTTAATAAAACCTTTTTGAAAATCGGTATGTATAATACCAGCACACTCTGGAGCCTTCATACCATTCTTAAAAGTCCAAGCTCTAACTTCATCCTTTCCAACAGTAAAAAATGTACTAAGACCAAGTATCTTATAAGTAGTATTAATTAACTTATCAAGTCCACTTTCCTCTATACCAAGTTCATTTAAAAACACTTTCTTTTCATCATCTGGTAACTCAACAAGTTCACTTTCTATCTTTGCACACATTAGAACAAGTGGTGCATTATCTTTATTTGCATAATCTCTTACTTTATCTATATATATGTTTCCATCATTAACAAGATCAACCTCATTAACATTAGCTAAATAAATAACAGGCTTTAAAGTAATAAAATTAAACACTTTAATAATCTCTAACTCTTCACTAGTAAACTCTAAATGCCTAAGAGCCACACCTTTAACCAAAGCATCCTTACATTTATTTAAAACATCTACTTCCTTAAGTAACTCTTTATCTTTACCAGTCTCAGCCTTTTTAACAATCTTTTCAAGTCTATTATTAACAATCTCTAAGTCAGAAATAGATAACTCTAAATTAATAATTTCAATATCCCTTACTGGATCAACATCCCCTTCAACATGAATAATATCTTTATCTATAAAACATCTAACTACATGAATAACTGCATCCACTTCTCTAATATGACTTAAAAACTTATTACCAAGTCCTTCTCCATTACTAGCCCCTTTAACAAGCCCAGCAATATCAGTAAACTCATACTGAGTTGGAATAGTCCTTAGAGGCATAAACATATTTTCTAAAGTTTCAAGTCTCTTATCAGGAACAATAACAGTTCCTAAATTAGGATCAATAGTTGCAAAAGGATAATTTGCAGCTAAAATATTTTTCTTTGTAATCGCATTAAAAAGTGTACTCTTACCAACATTAGGCATTCCTATAATACCTGCTTTAAGTGCCATAATAATCCCCTCTTTCTACTAAAATGCTAAAACTGGATGACTTCCAATACCAATAGGAAGACCAGTAATATAAAATCCTACTATTAATATGAACCACATAACTAACATATAAATTCCATAACTCTTCATATACTTAAATGATCCAAAGAAACTTACTTGATTTCCTTTATCATACTTTTCCATATAAGCAATATATATAACATAATACATCATTATTGGAGTAAATGCTAAAGATAAACTACTTCCAGCAACATATATAATTTGTGCAAGTTCTGGACTAATACTTGCATTCATAAATGCAGGCACCACTTGAGCACTCATAATTTGCCATTTACCCTCTAGTCCTGTATAAAATAGCCCGGCAACAATTGACAAAATAAACAAGAATATAACAAGTCCTAAACCACTAAAACTAAAAGTATCAACAAGTTTAGTCAAAAGTGCAACTATAACAAGTCCTATATTACTTTTTTCAAAAGTACTTATAAACAAACTAGCAACAAATATTAAAACAATAATACTTCCAATACCATCTAAGCTATAACTTAAACATTCACTAATTTCTTTATTAGTTCTTACTGTCTTAGCAAAAAAGCCATAAGCAAGTCCAACAACAATAAATAAGAACATTATAATAAATACAAAACCTTGATTAAATAAAGAATTAGCCCCAAATAACTTATCTATATAATATACTGCATTAGAATCAAGTAATTGTCCACTAAAAGGAAGCCCTGGAATAATCATATAAATAACAAATAAAACATAAATAATTGCTGCTCCTATTCCTACTATTAAACCTCTAAGTTCTCTATTAGTAAACTTAACTTTATCTAAAGTTTCAACTTCATCAAACTCATACTTACCAAGTTTTGGCATAATTACTTTTTCAGTTACTCTAGTCATTAAAATAGACCCAACAACTAAAGCAATAAGCATAATAAATAATTGAAAATTAGCTCCAATTGCATAGCTTTCATCTATTACTCTAGCAGCTGTCAAAGTAAGTCCCATCAGAGTAGTCTCTTGACTAGTCAAAAATATATTAATACCATAACCAAAACAAACACCAGCAAAACTTGCAATAATACCACCAAAAGGATGCCTATGTCCATACTTAAATAACATTGCTCCAATTGGTAGCATCAAAACAAAACCAATATTTCCAAACAAACTAGAAAGAACACTTAAGAAAATTAACATAAAAGTAATACTATTCTTTCTAAAATTTTGAGTAATCATAGTAAAAAATGTTCTAGCAAAACCACTTTTCTCCAAAACACCAATACCAATTAATATTATTATTAATGTACTAAGTGGAGCAAAATTAACAAAATTTGAAACAGTATGTGTAATAATATACTTAATTCCAGAAGTACTAAGTAAATTTTCTACTCCAATAACATTATTTTGTAGAGTATTAGTAACACTATTAACAGTACTATACTCTGCTTGTAAATCAAAAAATGATAATACAAAACTAAGTATTATAGTTATAAAAGTCATTAATATAAAAACAAATATAGGACTAAATTTTTTACTTTTCATCTTCCACCACTTTCTTAAGTTTACGTTCAAACTCTATACGATCCATCATAATAGTTCTACCGCATTTACAGCATTTAAGCTTAATATCAACACCCATTCTAACTATCTCCCAAGCATTTTCTCCACAAGGGTGTCCTTTCTTCATAACTACTATACTTCCTAAGTTATATTTCATACTTCACCTAATCCATGTCTATTTGAATATTCAAAATCTCTAATATTCTCTCTAAATCTTTCTCACTATCAAAAGGAATAACAACATTATTTTTATTAACCTTTACCATAGTACCTATTCTTTCTCTCATCACATTCTCTACTAATCTATATCTAGGATTTTTAATATCTTTTTTCTTAATAGTAACTTTCTTTTCAAAATTACCTTCATTAATTATATTTTCTAACTCTCTAACACTCAAATTATCTTTAACAACCATTTCTGCTAAAGAAATAATTTTATCACTATCATTTAACTTACTTAAACTTCTTGCATGCCCCATACTAATATCATTAGACAAAATCATATCTTGAACTTTTTTAGGTAAACTTAAAATTCCCAAAATATTAGTAACATGACTTCTACTCTTACCTATCTTATTAGCAAGTTCTTCTTGAGTTAAATGCATAGTACTAATCATACTCTTATACCCCATAGCTTCTTCAATAACATTCAAGTCTTCTCTTTGAATATTCTCTAAAATAGCTATAGTCATCATATCATCATCAGTTAAATCACGCACAATCGCAGGAATAGTCTCAAGTCCTGCTTTCTTAGCTGCTAAAGTTCTTCTTTCACCAGCAATAATCTCATAACCCTTAATACTTTTTTTAACAATAATAGGCTCAATTACACCATGTTCTTTAATACTAGATGCTAACTCATCTAATTTTTCTTGATCAAAAACCTTTCTTGGTTGATAAGGGTTACTTCTAAGTTCACTCAAATTAATTTGAACAACATCTTCTCTACTTGAAGCTTCAACTATACTTTTCTCAAAATCATCAATATTAAAAGCTTCATTACTAAATAGTTGCTCGAGTCCTCTCCCTAAAGCTCTCCTTTTCGTTTCCATCTCTTTCAATCACTTCCTTTGCTAAATTAATATAAGCAAGTGCCCCCCTACACTTAGGATCATATTCTAAAATTGGTTTACCATGACTTGGTGCTTCAACAAGTCTAACAAGTCTTGGAATAATTGTATTAAAAACTTTCTCTTTAAAAAACTTTCTTACATCTTCTACAACTTCAAGTCCAACTAAAGTTCTTCCATCAAGCATAGTAAGTAGTACTCCCTCAATATCTAACCTAGGGTTAATATTTCTTTGTGTTCTAATAATTGTATCTAAAAGTTGTGTAACACCCTCTAATGAATAATACTCACATTGAACAGGAATTAATACACTATCACTAGCCGCAAGTGCATTAGTAGTTAAAATACCTAATGATGGAGGACAATCTATTAAAATATAATCATATCTATCTTTAATAGTATCTATTTGTAATTTTAATTGGTCTCCAATAACATAATCTTTTTCTTGACTAGCAATTTGTATAATCTCAAGTTCTGCTCCACTAAGATAAATCATAGATGGAATAACACTAAGATTTTTAAACTTAGTCTTCACAATTGTATCTTTAATATCACAACTATGAATAATAACATCATATATGCTTTTACTAATTTCAGCCTTATTAATACCTAGACCAGTAGTACTATTACTTTGAGGATCTAAATCTATTAACAAAACTTTTTTACCTAAGTGCCCCAAAGCACTACTTAAGTTAATACTTGTAGTAGTTTTACCTACTCCACCTTTTTGATTAACAAGTGATATAACCTTTCCCATAATACTACCTCGCTATAAAATAATTTTAGCACAAATAACTATATTTTAAAACATAAAAACCATATTTTAATTTATTTTTAACTTGTGCTCTTTTATTATATAATAATTAAAAAAACTAGTCACTAATAAAATTAACATTTTTATAAATAATTTTATTAATAAAAAAATCATCTAGCATAAACTAAATGATAATTAATCTTTAATAAGTTATTGATTATAAAATAATTGTTTGATATAATTTATACAGAGCATCTAACAGTTAGGGTGTCACTGAACTTGCAGGGGGTTTCTTCTGAAAGTGAGGTGATGATTATGAGAAAAGTTGACTTCTTAGTTTTATTACTTCTTATAATTATTTTATTTTTAATCACCGTGATTTACCGACTAGTTTAAAAATAGAACAGCCTAACTCTCAGCTAAGAGTTAGGTTTTTACATTAATTCAGTAACATCCAACATCAGAAAGTTAGATGTTCTTTTTTTTGAAGTTTCCTTCAGTAACTATAATATACCACATTTTAAAAAATTATTCAATATGTTGTTGATTATGAAATAATTGTTTGGTATAATTTATATAGAGCATCTAACAGTTAGGATGTCATCTTTACTTCAGGGGGAAACTCTGAATTGGAGGTGATATAATGAGTAAGAAGGATATTTTAGTATTCGTATTGCTTGTTATAATTTTGTTACAAAACGTAATTATTCTTAAGTTAATATAGACAAAATCTCCTAACTCACATCTTAGGGTTAGGAGAAACATTAAATATACGACATCCAACACAAGAAAGTTAGATGTTCTTTTTTTTGAAGTTTCCTTCAGTAACTATAATATACCATATTTAAAAAAATTATTCAATAAGTTATTGATTATAAAATAAATGTTTGATACAATATTTATAGAACATTTGACAAGTTGGGTGTCACCACTAATTACAGGAGGGTTTTGGCTAGAAAGGTGGTGATTATAGTGGCAGGTAAAGATTTTATAATTTTTATTTTAACCATTATAGTTCTTTTGTTAGTCATCTTGTTATTCAGAACTATATAGCAAAAGAATACCTAACTCAACAACTTTTGAATTAGGTATTCACACAACGTTTAGACACCCAACATTGCGTTGTCAAGTGTTCTTTTTTTGAAGTTTCCTTCAGTAACTATAATATACCATAATTTAAAAAATTATTCAATATGTTGTTGATTATAAAATAATTGTTTGATACAATATTTATAGAACATTTGACAAGTTGGGTGTCACCACTAATTACAGGAGG
>CANPXI010000032.1 GCA_947585885.1 uncultured Bacilli bacterium | reverse complement strand
ATGGGAGATATGGACTTTAAAGTAGCCGGAACAAGAAATGGTATAACAGCTCTACAAATGGATATAAAAATAAAAGGAATAACTGAAAACATACTAAAAGAAAGTCTTGCTCAAGCAAAAGAAGCAAGAATGGAAATACTTGATGTAATGGAAAGTACTATTAAGGAGCCTAGAAAAGAACTAAGTCCATATGCACCTAAAATAAAAACAATGACAATTGATCCAGAAAAAATAAAAGACGTAATTGGGCGTGGTGGAGAAACTATCACTAAGATTATATTAGAAAGTTCTGGTGTTAAAACTGTTAACCATAAAGATGCAGTAAAAATAGATATAGACGATGATGGAAGAGTAGTTTTGTATCACACAGACTATGCTGTAATAGATAAAGCAATGAGCATGATAGAAGAAGTAATACGTGAAGTAGAAATTGGTAAAGTTTATACAGGAAAAGTAGTAAAAGTAGAAGACTTTGGATGCTTTGTAGAACTTTGGCCTGGTTGTGAAGGGTTAGTTCACGTAAGTCAATTAGACACAAAAAGAGTAGAAAAACCAAGTGACTTATTTAAAGAGGGAGACGAAATAGTAGTAAAAGCAACTGGTTATGATAAACGTGGAAAACTAAACTTATCAAGAAAAGAAGTACTAACTAAAAAGGAAGAATAAAATGTTACACGTAGTATTATACGAGCCAGAAATACCTGGTAACACAGGAAACATAATGAGAACTTGTGTAGCTGCAAACATAAAACTTCACTTAATAAAACCCCTAGGTTTTAGCCTAGAAGACAAATACATAAAAAGAAGTGGAGTAAACTACATAGATAAATGTGACTATAATGTATATGAAAACATAGATGAATTCTTTGAAAAAGAAAAAGGAACATACTACTTTTTAACAAGATATGGTCACACTCCTCATACAAGCTTTAACTATCAAAACAAAAGTGAAGAAATATACTTCATATTTGGTAAAGAATCAACTGGTATCCCACTTCACATACTAAAGCCTCATATAGACCACTGTGCACGTATTCCGATGACTAAAAACGTAAGAGCCCTTAACTTATCTAACACAGTTGCAATAGTCGTATATGAAGCCCTAAGACAACAAAACTATAATGATTTACTAACTGACGAACCACATAAAGATAAATACTTAATAGAAAACTCATAAAATAAAAAAGTTCAGATTACTTACTATCTGAACTTTTATCTTCTTGAAAAAATTTATCAAGTGGTACTTCCAAAACCGTAGCTATACGATACAAAGTCTCAACAGAAAAACCACGTCTTCCTTGCTCACTCTCAATTCTTCTGATAAACTCAAAACTTCTATCAGTATACAAAGCGAGCTGCTCTTGCGTGTACCCTTTTTCTTTTCTGAACTTTCTAATATTAAGAGCAACAATTTTTTTAATATTCTTATTAAAATTATACTCCTTATATTCATATGCCATATTTGTTCACCATTATAATTCTCTCATAAAAAAGAATAAATTAATGTAGTCAGGAAGTACCACTAAAAGCATTTTTAGTCATTTATAATAAGACCTTGATAAATAAAAAGGTCATTTTTTAGATTATTTAGTCCTTATAAAATATTTTATAGTAATACTTTTTAAACCCTTACATATATATTAGTGTAACATAAAGGAGTGAAAAAATGGATAAAAAAGAAATATTAGAAAGCATATCTTCTAAAGGTAATGGTGAAATATATCTAGGTGTAGTGGGCGCAGTAAGAACTGGTAAATCAACATTTATAAAAAAAGTAATAGAAAATCTAATAGTCCCTAATATAGAAGATGAAATAGAAAGAAAAAGATGCTTAGATGAAATCCCACAAACAGCTGCTGGAAAACAAATAATGACAATCGAGCCAAAATTTGTCCCATCAAGTGGAGCAAAAATGAAAATAGATGACTTTACCACAAACATAAAACTAATCGATTGTGTAGGTTTTATAACTCCAGAATGTAAAGGCTATTTAGACGATGGAGGTAACATGAGAATGGTAAAAACTCCATGGTTTACTGAAGACTTACCATTTACAGAAGCTGCAACAATTGGTACAGAAAAAGTAATAAAAGACCACAGCACAATTGGAATAGTAATAACTACTGATGGATCTATTGGTGAAATGAGTAGAAGTAACTTTGTAGAAGCAGAAGATAAAGTAATAACAGAACTAAAAAACATAAATAAACCATTTATAGTAGTACTAAATACAATACATCCAACTCATCCAGAAACTTTAGAAATAGTTAGTGAACTAAAAAGTAAATATGATGTACCAGTAATACCTACTAGTATAATAGATATGAGAGAACAAGAAATAATGAACATACTAAAAGAAGCTCTTTACGAATTCCCAGTAGAAGACATAGAAGTAAAAATACCAGACTGGGTAGGAGTACTAAAAAACACACATAAAATAAAGAAAACATTCTTAAATGCTATGAAAGAAAGTGTAGTAAACGTAGACAAATTAAGGGACATAAATAACATAAACCTAAATTTTGAAGAAAAAGACATAATAAGTAATGCTTACATTAGTAACTTAAACGCTAACACTGGAGAACCTAGAAGCAAGAGAAGACTTATATGACGAAGTATTAAAAGAAATAATAGGTGTTAGTATTAATTCAAAAGCAGAACTATTAAAAGTATTTGAAGACTTTAGTGAAGGAAAAAGCGAATACGAAAGCATCAAGTCAGCACTAAAACAAGTATATCAAACAGGATATGGAATAGCTTCACCTAAACTTAAAGACATGAAACTTGATACTCCTGAAATAATAAAACAGTCAGGTAGATATGGTGTAAGACTAAAAGCAGTAGCTTCATCAATTCACATGATAAAAGTAGACGTAGAAAGTACTTTTGAACCAATAATCGGTAGTGAAGTACAAAGTAGAGAACTAATAGACTATTTAACAAAAGGAAAAGAAGAAGACCCAAGTAGCATATGGAAAAGTGAAATATTTGGTCGTAGTTTAGAAGTAATCGTACAAGAAGGAATAGAATCAAAACTTAACAGTGTTCCAGAAAACGTTAGATATAAACTAATGACTACAATAACAAAAATAGTAAACAAAGGAAGCGGAAACTTAATTGCTATAGTAATATAGCTTTTTTCTTTATTTAGTACAAAAGAAACTACCAAAACCCGATAAAATCGTAAAAAAAACGTAAAATGTAAAAAAAAATATTGCTTTTTATATATTATATAGTTAAAATGAAAACATAAGCATAACATGCTTAAAAAAATAGATGGAGGTAATAGAAATGACTAAACAAGAATTAGTAGAATTTATAGCTGCTAAAACTGGATTAACTAAAGCAGATGCTGGAAGAGCATTAGACGCTACTTTAGAAGGAATCCAATCAGGATTAAAAAAGGAAGGAAAAGTTGCATTAGTAGGATTTGGTACTTTCAGTGCTAAAAAACGTGCTGCTAGAGAAGGAATTAATCCTTTAACTAAACAACCATTAAAAATTCCTGCAAAGACAGTTGCAAGTTTCAAAGCTGGAAGCAAATTAAAAGATGCTTTAAATTAATAAAAAAGCCAATGGCTTTTTTTTTAGTCATTCTAATAATATATGGATAAAAAATATAAAGAAATATTAAAATCTTTAGAAATGCATGGCTTTGTAGCCTACATTGTAGGAGGTTATGTAAGAGATAAACTCTTAGGAAAAGAATCTCTTGATATAGACATAATAACAAATGCAACCCCTAAAGACATAAAAGGTATATTTAATAATATCTACATGGTACACGATGAATATGGAGCAAGTAAAATAAAAATAGGTGAAGAAATAATTGACATAACAACATTTAGAAAAGATTTATCTTATAAAAACAATAAACCAGTAAGTATAGAATACACTAGTAGCTTAGAAGAAGATTTAAAAAGAAGAGACTTTATAATGAATACACTATGTATGGATAGTGAAGAAAACATAATTGACTTATTTAATGCAAAAAAAGACATAGAAAACAAAATAATAAGACCAGTAAAAGACGTTAATATCTTATTTAAAGAAGATAAAACAAGAATAATAAGAGCATTAAGATTTATGTGTGAACTTAATTTTAAACTAGATAAAAGTATTATAAATTACATAAAAGAAAATGGTAGTGATCTAAAAGAAATAAATATAATAAGAAAAAAAGAAGAATTAGATAAAATATTTAAAACAAAAAATGTAACCCCATTTTTAGCCTTTTTAAAAGAATTTAACTTAGAAGAATATTTTGGTATAAAAAGTAATAATTTTAAAGAAACAGACACTATTATAGGAGTCTGGAGCCAATTAGAATATACAAGTGATTATAACTTTTCAAAATATGATAAAGAAAATATAAAAATAATAAAAGAACTAATAAACAAAAAAGAAATAACAAAATATGACTTATATAACTATGGCTTATATCCATCCCTAATCGCAGCAGATATATTAGGAATAGATAAAAAAGAAATAAATTTACTCTATACTAATTTACCAATAAAAGGTATAATAGATTTAAACATAACAACTGATGAAATATGCGAAATATTAAATATTACACCAAGTTATAAACTAGGGAAAATATTAAAAATAATAGAGAAAGAAGTAATAGAAGGGAAGTTAAAAAACAAAAAAGAAGATATAATAAATAAACTAAAAAATATGAGGTGATAAAATGAACGATATAAAAGCACTTTATAAACAAAAAAGTTTGTTAATTAATCCTTTAGTTTTAAAAAACATAAAAACCTTAAATCTTACTCTAAATGAATTTTTACTAATATTATACTTTTTAAACGAAGGAACAATACTTGATTTAGAAAAAATAAAAGAATATCTTAACTTTACTGATGAAGAAATACTAAACACTTATAGTGACTTAATAACTAAAGGTTTTATAGAAACATCACTTAAAAATGAAAACGGAAAAGTAACAGAAGAGATATCACTAGAAATGTTTTATGACAAAATGATACTTAACAAAAAAGAAGAAGAAAAAGACATTGACATATACTCTAAATTTGAAAAAGAATTTGGCCGTAGTCTAAGCCCTATAGAATATGAAACAATAAATAAATGGATAGAAAACAAAGTAAGTGAAGAAATAATTCTAAGTGCCTTAAAAGAAGCTGTAATAAATGGTGTAAGAAACTTAAGATACATTGATAAAATAATATATGATTGGACAAAAAAAGGTAATAAAGTAGAAGATGAAGAATACAAAGAATTATTTGACTATAATTGGCTAGGAGAAGATAATGAATAAAACTGAATATATAATAAAGTCTTTAGATGAGTTATATCCAAATCCAAAATGTGAATTACTTTATAATAAAGATTACGAGTTACTCTTAGCAGTAATGTTAAGTGCCCAAACAACAGATAAAAGAGTAAACATGGTAACAGTGCCTTTATTTAAAAAATATGATACATTAGAAAAATTAAATAAACTTACTATAAAAGAAATAGAAGAACATTTAAAGACAATAGGGATGTATAAACAAAAAGCAAAACACTTTAAAAGTATTGTAGAAGAATTATTAAAACTAGGCGGACATGTACCAAATGATAGAGAGGTTTTAGAAAGCTTAGATGGAGTAGGTAGAAAAACAACAAATGTAGTACTATCAAATATTTATAATACTCCATGTATTGCAGTAGATACTCATGTTTTTAGAGTTAGTAAAAGACTTAGTCTTGCAAAAGAAACAGATGATGTATTAGAAGTAGAACAAAAACTGATGAAAAAATTTCCTAAAGATAAATGGAGTAGACTTCATCATCAATTAGTATTATTTGGAAGATACAATTGTACTGCTAAAAACCCTTTATGTGAAGAATGTCCATTTAAAGAAATATGTAAGTATTATAAAAATGAAAGGAAAAAGAAGTAATGGATAAAAATAAAGAAGCATTAGTTATTAATATAGTAGTAGGTATTCTAATACTTTTAGTAGCCATAATATATTTATTATTTAATAGCTTATTTACTAGTTTAAAAAGTACTATAGATTTAGATAAATATGATATAATGCATTCAGTTAAAATAAGAAATGAGATAGGCTTAGTAGAAAATGTAGACTTCAAAATACTCCCTACATTCCAATTACAAAAAACGAACATAAGAAAAGAAACAAAACTTAGTTATAAAGTAAGAACAGTAACAGGTATTCATAGAATTGTAGTTTATAGAATTAATGATGAAGTATATTCATACATAATAGATAAAGAGAAAGTAATATATGAAACTAATTATGACTATGAATATGAAAATAACTATGGTAATTCAATATATGGAGGAGAAAAGATATAAAAAAGACATAACACTTAAGTTATGTCAATTTTTTTATCCTACATGTACCTCTCTAACTTTAGTAAATGGAGTTCCAAGATATACAATCTTATATGTTATTCTATATGAACTTTTTTTGCTAGTATCAATTTTATCTACTGTTTTACAACTACCACTAGTGCAGTCTTCAATAGTATAAGAGAAGTCGCTTTCACTAATTGAATCAGTCATATCAACATTATTTACAATAAACTTAATAGTACTAAATCCCATATCTGGAACACTTTCTCCAATATCAAATGATGGATTAAGTTTAGGTCCGTCATTCGTTTCTACAGCTTGTAAAACTATTTCAAAAGAAGTAGCAGATCCAGTAAGTGGAACTTCAACACCATCGCTAGCATTATTTTTACGAATACTGTAAGCTGATTTAACAACAACTGCATCATAACCTGCAATATTATCTACAGTATAAGAAGTATCATCAGTGTGACCTACAAATTTTAAATTACTTCCACTCTTTAAATATATATCAAAACCAAATGTACCAATAAACTTAGTATTATAGTTAAGTCTTTGATTATAATATTTATTTGCCCATGATTTATAATACTTTTTAAAATAATCTTGTAAATACTCACTATTAACAGCATCTGGAATTCCAGGACTATCCCAAGAAAGTGTAGCAGAATTATCATTTTCAACAATAGTTACATTACTTGGATCAGTTAATTTTGAAAATCTTTTTGAAACTTCTGTAGGTTCAGTACCTGATATAAAATAATATGAACCAATTGAATCACCAGGAGTATATTCACTAGGTAACTGAGCAGGGAAAGTTTCAAGTTCAACTTTTGAATAAACTAAACCTTTTGGAACAGTAAACTTACTACCAGTAGTTAAAATATGTTTTGTAAGAAGTGACTGTATAGTATTTCTATGTACATTAGCAGGTTGATGTTCATTATAATGGTTTGGATCTAATTTATCATATCCATACCAGAATGTAATTGTATAGTCAGGGTTATATGTAGCTATCCATGAGTCTTGTATAGTACTAGATGGAAGACCATTAGCAGCAAGAGTACTTGCTTCATAACTACTAGTACCAGTTTTAGTGGCTATTTGGTTTCCAGGTACTTGTGCCATACCAACTGTAACATTAAATAATATATGTGTAATCATATAAGCAGTAGTTTCTTTCATAACACGTTTTCTAACAGGCTTATATTCTTCTCTTTCACCACTATCAATAAATTCAATAGCAGTAACACTATAAGGTTCTGTATAATATCCTCCGTTAGCTATTGCTGAATAAGCTCCACCAAGTTCTACTGGGTTAGTTCCTTCAAAAGCCCCAATTGCAGAAGACTCAAATATATTACCATCATTATTACCAGGAGTAATACCTAAACTTTGAATGAAATTCCATTTTTGTTCATTAGTAGTAGCTTGGAAAGTTTGAAGAGCACATGTATTCTTTGATTCACTTAAAGCATATTTTAAACTAACAAGTCCTTCATGAGAAAAGTCAAAGTTATGCATTATTCCGCCAGTTGAATACTTAACATCAGCTTCATCAAATATTGGTGTATATTCACTCCAGTTTAAATATTCAATAGCAGGTCCATAATCGAGTAGGGGTTTAATAGTTGAACCAGGGTGACGTCTAATTGAAGTAGCTCTATTTAATGTCCTTGCTGCATTACCACTATCTCTTCCAGCACCAATCGCTAGAATAGCACCTGTCTTATTATCTATAACAGACATAGCAAGTTGAACATAATCATCTTTAAATTTATATCCATAACTTCCATCATATATACTATTAATAACTTGTTGTTTGCTTGAATCAAATGTAGTATAAATCTTCATTGGTACTGAATAAGGATCAACTCCAAACTTTTCCATAACCTCATCAATTACCATATTTCTATATCCTTGACTATAATCAGCTTTCTTTTGAGTTACCTTAATCATATCTTCTATAGGCATTTTTTTAGCTATCTCACATTGTTCTTCGCTAATATATCCATGTCTTTCCATTAAATTAAGAACTTGATTTCTACGTGCCTTAGCTTCTTCTGGATAAGTAAATGGATCATATGCACTAGGTGCTTGGAAAAGTCCTGCAATCAAAGCAGCTTCACTTAAAGTTAAATCTCTAGCACTCTTACCAAAATAAGTTTGACTTGCTTGCTCAACACCAAAAGATTCTTGTCCTAAAAATTCAGAATTCAAATACATTGTTAAAATATCTTGCTTAGTATATTGCTTTTCTATTTTAAATACAGATAAATAAATATCAGTAAACTTTCTCTTAATACCTGCAAAACCTTCACTAGTAGTATCAGTTAAAGCATTCTTACTAACTTGCATAGTTAGGGTAGAAGCACCACCTGCATCACTATTACCTAAAACTTGACCAATACTTGCTTTAACAAATCTTGCTAAATCAACACCATTATGTTGGAAAAATCTTGAGTCTTCAGTTGCAACAACTGCATCTATTAAAACTTGAGGAAAATCTTCATATTCTAATTTAACTCTAGTCTCAACAATACTTCCTCCCTCGCTATCTTCACCAACATTCATACCCAAAATAGCCATTATATTTCCTTTAGCATCATACATAATAGTAGATTCTTTATTATATAACTTGTCTTCAGAAAAATCAGGTGCAGTCTTAACAATATAAATAGCAAAACCAATAACTGCTACAAACACTAAAATCGCACATAATGTAATAAAAGATAAAACATAATAAACTATCTTTCTCTTATTCTTAGGTTTCTTTTCTTTAACAGGCTTATCTTTTACCTTCTTTTCTTTTCTAATCTTACTCTTTAATTTTTCTCCCTTATTTCTTACCTTATTAAATTTAATTTTACTCTTTAAACTTACCATTTTATTCTCCTTAAAAATATAATTTATCTAGAACACTTAAATAATCAAGTCTAGGCATATATCCCTCTTTAATTATGTGT
>CANPXI010000031.1 GCA_947585885.1 uncultured Bacilli bacterium | reverse complement strand
AAAGAAGCCCTTGACTACTAGTAAAAGTGCTAGTTAGTCTTCCACCTTGAAGTGAACCATGAACTAAGGCACTTGCACCTGCTTCACTTTGCATTTCAACTACTTCTGGGATTTCACCAAATATGTTTGCTTTTTTTGAACTAGCCCAAGTGTCGGTTAAGGTAGCCATTGGACTAGATGGAGTTATAGGATATATTCCACATACTTCTATAAAGTTATAAGCAGCAGTAGCGCACGCTTCGTTTCCATCCATTACACCTATTTGTTTCATATCATCACCTAGTATTATTATACAATTATTTTTATAAATAAACTAGGTTACTTTATAAAAAAAATTGACAAATCCGAATTAATTTTGGGTTTGTCAAAAAAATTATTTTGTTAATTATTATCTATAAAGTCTTCTATTAGTTTAACCATATTTTCTGTATTACTTTTGTATTTTTTTGGTTTAAATATTTCTGCTTCTTTTAGAGCATTATTAAGTTTAGATGGGTCTTTTAGTGGAATGATATAACCCATGTTACTAAATTCTTTTATTATTTGAAGTTGATGATCGTTAGTGTGCTCTTTATATTTAGCTAGACGAGGGCAAGCTATTACAACTTTTCCTGCGTTTACTGAATCTATTATTGTACCTACTCCACCATGAGTTATTACTATTCTTGATTTCTTTATTATTTTAGAGTATTCATCTTTTGTAAAATAATTTTGTATTTTCATTACGTCTGATGTGAACTTAGATACTCCAGTTTGAGCGATTACCTCTTCAGTAATGTTGCCTTTTTTTATTTGCTTTTCGACTGCTAAAAGTAGTCTATCAAATGGTACATCTTGTGTTCCAACTGTTACAAATATCAATATATCCACCCCCCATAAGTAGCTTTGTCATATAGTTTTAGCATACTTTTCCATTGAACGATGAAAAGGTCTGCAAATTTATATATAATTCTACCAGTTACTGTTTTTGTTTCACTGTTTGCAAATGATTCAATGTATATTATTTTTTTTCTAAAAAGTTTACCTATACAACACATTGGTCCTGCTGTGTGAGCGCCTGTTGTAAGTATGAAGTCAGGCTTAAATAATAAAAAGTAATACAAACTTTTAAATGAATTTATTATTAACTTAAATGGATAAGTTAACATATGTTTTCTTGTTCCATATATTAAATATTTTGCATATTTTGTTCCATATTTTTCTTTTAAATCTTTATTTGTTGGAGTGTTTTCAGTTATTATCATAAATGGGTACTTATTAAACATACTTTTAAGCATTAGCATTTCATTTAAGTGTCCACCAGTACTAGATATAAACATTACTTTTTTATATGAACGCACTTCTAAATCTTTAAGTAGTTTTAACCAGTCTTTTTTTATGTTTGTACTTAAAAATTCTTCTCTTTTTTCTAAAGATTTTTTACTATATTTATTTAATTCTTTTTTATTATTTAGTAGTTTTAGGATAGTATCTTTAAATAAGTCTTTATCTCTATTTGGTACTAGTAAACCTGTGCCATCATTTAGTAAAACTCTTGCTCCACTAGAAGAATCAAATGCTATTATTGGAAGACTTGCATTCATCGCTTCAACTAAGACAAGTCCAAAAGATTCAGTGTAACTTGTCATTAGGTAAATAGTAGAATTTAGCATTTCTTCTTCTATTTCATAACTATTTAAGTATCCTGTTAGTATTATATTTTTTTCTAGGTTAAGAGACTTTATTTTCTTTGTTATTGTATTTTTTAGGGGACCATCACCTATTAAAGTTAGTGTTATTTCTGGGTCTACTTCGACTACTTTTTTCATTATGTCTATTAAATCTAAGAAACCTTTTTCTTTTGAAAATCTTCCTACGGCTATTAGTCTTTTATTATTTAGTTTGTTTTTAAGTGTAGTTACATCATCAATAAAATTGTTTATGCAAATTACTTTTTGTCCTATATATTTTTTGTAGATTTCTTCCATTTCTTTAGTAGGTACGACTAGTTTATCAAAGTTAGTAATTGATTTTAATACTTTTCTTTTGTATTTTCCTTTTGGATAGTTATGTTCAGTGCATATTTTTACTACATTACTTTTTTTAAGTATTTTATTTGCAAGACTTGTTTCATAAAGTCTTGTAGTTATTAAATAGTCTGTGTCTAGGTTTTTTAACGCTTTTTTTGTTCTATGCTTTTTTAGTAATAATATTTTTGATGCTTTTGTTAATTCTTTTATTAATGTAAATATTTTTTTTCTTTTAAAAGCACGTCTTATTTCTTCTTTATTAGGTCCACCATTTATAAGATAGTTTATTTTTATTTTGTTACTTATAGGAAATGATGGAGTTTCAGATAGTTTATATGTTATTATGAATTCTACTATGTAATCATCTTCTAGCATTTTAGATAGGCCTGATATGTATTTTTCTATCCCACCTACACCTAAATGTAGACTAAATATTGTTATTTTTTTCATTCAAACCTCCGCTTGTTAATAAGTATTATAGCACACTTATCAGTATAAGTCTTATAATTTATTTAACTTTCTATAATTAAACCTAAATCTATAAGCATTATATTTATTAATGATAGTGATTTATAATAATTATTATCTTTATATTGTTTTTCTTCTTTTTCAAATATTTTTTTGTTTGTTATTTTGAAACCTTGAATGTTATAACTAAATATCCCTAATTCTAATAATGCTTTATGCATATTTAATGTAGCAAGCAAAAGTGAAGCAGAATTCAAATGTAATTTTTTACCGTGACTATATTTTGACCATTCTTTTTTTACCTTTAAACTTGTTTTAAAATTAATTTTCCATAATCCTTTTTTATAATTGGATAATTCATATATTTCTAGACAAGGATAACTGATTATTAATAGTCCGTTCATTTCGTAATCATTATTTAATGAATCTGTAAATAAATTTATAGCCTTTTTTGTTATTTTTGAATCATTTTTATCCCTATCCCAAATTATATAAGTTCTTACATTTTTTAGGCTATCTCCATACTCTTCTTCTAATTTTGGTAGTAATCTATCTCTATAACTTTCATCTAATATTGAGCCAATATTACTATTATCTGTGTTAGCAACTATTATTTTTGAATTTTTATTAACTTTACTTATATATTCTTTTTTTATATTGTTGTTTTTTGAAAATTCTTTATATGTATAATCAAAAACTTTGGTAAATATTTTTTCTAATAAATCAAATTCACTTTTTTCTCCTTCAACTAATATTAATACTTTTCCTATATTTTTATCTTTATTTATTTTTAATGTTTTTACAGTATGATGGCATTCCATTAAATACTCCATTTAAATACATTTTTTCTAGATTTTGTGATTCTCTTGGATTTTCATCAGAAAATCTAGTTATTTTAGTTCCTTTTACATTATCAAATTCTAGTGAATATATTTGATCAGGTCTTAGATAAAATGTATTTAAAACATTAGTTGAGTGAGTAGCAAAAAATAGTTGTGAATCATTAGTATTATTATAAAAATATTTTATTAAGGCTTCTTCAAGTTCGTTATGCATACCACTAGAAAATTCATCTATTATTAACATACAATCATTTTCTATAGCATAACTGATTGGTAATAAAACGTTCATTAATGATTGATTACCTGCAGATTCTAAATTAAGGGACATTGTTAAATTGGTTCCTTTTTTTCTTAGTCCTAATTCTTTTCCTAATTTACTTTTTATATTAACTCCCTTTGAATCATTAGTCATAAGTACTACTTCACTATTATAGTTTAAATCTTTTAATAATTTATTTAATTTTGATATATTATTTTTTTCTACATAATTTTCTAAACTTATTTTTTCTAAATCTTTTATATTATATCCCCACACTTTTTTTTCTAAGCAATTAATATAAATAGAACTCTTTAAATATTCCATCCAAGCATTTAATATTATTTCGTTATTAAATCTAGTGTTATAGTATTCTTGTTTTATTATAGATACTTGTTCGTTTATTTCTACTTCTTTATCTAAATAAGTTATATTAGCTTTATTTTTTTCTCTTTTAATAATTTCTTTATCATTTAAATATAAAGATTCTTTTATTATTTTTTCTGTACTTAATGTTATTTCATATTCTATCTTATTATTTTTTACTAAAAAATCATATTTTAATAAAAAGTTTTTATCTTTTGTATACATTGATTTCTTGCTGTAATCTATATCTATATTTGCAAAAAAAAGATCAAGTAAAAATTTGATTGCATCTAAAACTTGTGTTTTTCCTGAAGCATTTTCGCCTATAAACAATGCACCTTTAAGAATTCTCCCATTTCCTACATTAGTATTTTCTAATATTTTGTAATTAGTAGCTTTGAAATCAAATTTTGTTTCTTCTATAAATGTTGTATAATTTTTTAACATTAAATTTGTTAACATATTTCTCACTCCTCATTTATATTATATTATAAAAAAAGTAAAAAATATACATTTAATTGTAAAAGTGTAATTTTTTTACTTTTTAATATATAGATTTTAATTATATTATTTGATAAAATGAAGTTATGAAAAAGAGTGTATTATTTATTTTTATTTGTTTATTATTATGTGGGTGTGGTAAAGAAAGGGTAGTTATTGATGATACTAATGATTTTTTAACATTAAATAAAACTGATATAGAAGTTTATAGTAAGGTTTATTTAAATGATATTATAAATGTAGTTAATGAAGACGTTAAAATTATATCTGATAATTATAAAATTGATACTGATAAGTTAGGTAAAAAAAGTGTAGAAGTTAAGTATAAATTTAATGATAAAACATTTTTATATAAGGGAAGTGTTAATGTGAAGGACACTACTAAACCTTTTGTTTTTAGTGGAACTTATCATTATGTTGATGGTAATTATGATGGTAATTTATGTGATTTACTTTTGTATGGCGATAATTATACTGGGAATGTTAAGTGTGAAATTGAAGGAAATTATGACTTAAAAAAAGAAGGAGAATATAATCTTAATTATAAGTTAAGTGATGAAAGTGGGAACGTAACTAATGAAAGCGTTACTATAAATGTCGGAAATAGGCCTAGCAGTGAAGATGATAACTCTTATGAAAGCACTCATACTTATTTTACTGATATTTATAAAAAGCATAAAAATGATGATACTCTTTTAGGGGTTGATATTTCAGAGTGGCAAGAAAATGTTGACTTTAAAAAACTTAAGAATGCTGGAGCTAGTTTTGTAATGTTAAGAATCGGGTTTCAAGGAATAGAATCTAAAAAATTATATGAGGACGCGACTTTTAAAGATTATATTAAGAAAGCAAAAGATGCAGGGTTAATGGTTGGAGCGTATTTTTATAGTGTTGCTAGTAGTAAAAAGGAAGCTAAAGAGCAAGCAAAGTATGTTATAGATATTTTAGATAAAGAAAGTTTAGATTTACCTATTGCGTTTGACTGGGAAACTTGGCAAAATTGGAATTCATATAAAATTAGTTTTCATGAACTTGGAGAAATTGCTGATACTTTTATTAGTGAAGTTAGAAAGGGTGGATATAAGGGTAGTTTATATAGCAGTAAATATTATTTAGAAAATATTTGGATGAATGAAGAAGATAATGATGTATGGCTTGCACATTATACTGATCAAACTAGTTATAAAGGAAATTATTCTATGTGGCAACTTTGTAATGATGGAGTAATTGATGGTATTAATGGTAATGCTGACTTTAATGTATTATACTTAAAAAAATAGGGGCTGTAATGAAATGAAATAATTTCATTCAACTCTTTTTTTGTTTTGGAAAAGGAAAGTTTTCAGTTTTTAAATTCATAGGTGTAGTTCAATAGTTATCCTTTAATTTATTGCCATCTATGGTAGAAAAATATTTTCTTATATTGGCACCTAAACACATAAGCATAATTTCACATGACACTTTCTCTAAACCGCGCCTTCTTATTCTATCATAATTCATATTATTTTTTATTTGTCCAAAAGCACCTTCTACTTGAATACTTCTATTTATTCGTATTTCTATTCCCTTTGGACTTTGTAAATTCTTTCTTGCTTCTTCTTTTAAAAGTTCATATTCTGGTATTAATTCATATAATCTATAATCTTGAGTTTTATTTTTTAAATTTTTTTTGCAGATGTAAGCATAATTACAATTATTACAACCAACAAATTTATAAAGTTTACTATTTTTATATCTCGGATGTCTAATACCATCAAATGATATTTCTTCTCCAACACAAGTATTTAAACACATAACTCCATCATTAAAAGTATAAAAGAGTTGAGGTCTTTTACCATCTGCTTCACCGCTCCATGTAGAATGTTTAACATAATTTTTTATATTGTGTTCTTTCATATATTGATAATTTTCATACATTCCATAACCTGAATCTGCACATTCATTTTTAGGATATTCCTTATAATATTTATAATACAAGTCATTCATTGGAATAAAACTATTATAATCATTTCTATCTTGAAATACACCATACATTGTTATTATTCCACTTGATACCATTACTTGAATATTATATTCTGCATGAAAATCATGACCGTTTTTTGAATAATAATCTTCTTTTAATACCATAGCAGTTGCATCTTTATCTGTTTTATAATATGAATTTCTTTTTTCTCCACATATTCTTTCTTTTTCTTCATATTCTAATAATTTAATTAGATATTGATAAGCTAATTTATAGTTTTTTTGTTCTTTGGTTAATTGCCTGCCTTTTCCAGTAGGAATAGAATTAATATCTATATTTTCTCTTACAACATATTCTTTTATTAATTCATTAAATTGAAATGATTTAATAATTTTTTTATCTTTATTTTCAATATTCATTTGAAGTAATAGTTCTTTAATTTTTATGTCTAATTTTTTATGATATGTTGTTGGTTTCCATACAAATTTATATTTATTAGCATTTGCTTCTATTTTTGTTCCATCATCATATTGAGTATCTGTCTTAATGTTACGTTCATTGATTATTACTTTTGTAATACTAGTAAATATTTCATACTGATAAGGAACAATATATTTATTTATGCAGTCTTTTATTACATTATGGCTCGGTTGTTCTTGTTCCATTATATACATTACTCTTAAATCAAATTTACATAAATCTTCTATTTCTCTTACAGTACTTTTAAATTTTGAAAAACAATAAATAATGGTGGCCATCAAGTTAAATGGATTATATCCTTTCCTTCCAACTTTATTTTGAACCATTTTTATTATTTTTCCTATTCCAGAATCATTTAAAATTTTTATATATTTATCAATTTTATCAAATTCCTCATAACATTCAACTGAGGGAACTATGAAAATTGGTCTTTTTGTGTTAAAATATTCCATGTGATACATCTTCTTTCGTCAATTAGATTGTATCACAAAAATGCCTTGAAGTCTTGGGATTTCAAGGTTTTTATATCTTTATAAAAAAAGAAAAAAAGCTGTAACGAAATTATTTCATTTCATTACAGCCCCATTTTTTATAATAGTTATTGCTTACTATCATTTTGTTTAAATCTATTTTTGTTTTAACATAATTTGATATTTCTTTATAGTATGCTGAACTTGTATCTACTCCATTATTTAAACTATAAATATTACCATCATACCAACTATAATCTGGAAATATTGTTATATTTTTGTGACTTTTTGATAATAAATCTGTTCCTATAAATAAATTAGGATTATATTCTATTCCAAATAAATTTAATATAGTTGGTTCTATATCTATATCATTTACTAGCATATTAAATTCTTTATATTCTATATTTTTATTATATATCATAAATGGTATATTTCTTATTTTATATGACTCATCAATTCTATCCATTTTTGATAATTCTTCTTCAGTAAAATTATAAGCATATGGGTAGTGATCACTATATAAAATTATTACAGTATCATCTAATAATTTATCTTCTTCTAAACGTTCTAGTAATAATTTTAACATGTCATCAGTTAATTTTGATTTATAATCTAAACATTCTTTTTCAGTTTTTAAACCTATCCCAGTACAAACATCTTGATTTTGATATGGACCATGTCCTGTTATTGTTATTATAAATGTCATAAAGTTATTATCTTTTGGAATTATTTTATTATATATATCATCTATTTCTATCATTTGTTTATCATTATATTTTAATTTGCTACCTAGTATATCGTATAGAAAATAACTTTTTTGAAAACCTAATGTTTTATGTAATGATTTTCTGTTATAGTATGAACCAGTGTTGTTGTGCGCAGATGAAGTTATATAACCATTTTTATTAAAAATATTTGGTAATGATAATGAATAGTTGTTATTATTAGTGTTATAAATTAAATCAGTATAAAATAAGCCAGTTATTGAAGTATATTCAGTATTTATAGTACTTGTGTTTTTAGAGTATCTTTTTGTAAAGTTCCAACTATTATTTTTTATATAATTTAGTGTTGGCATTGTTTTATCATTTATTTCTATATTATCTATACTTTCCATCATTATCATAATAAGATTTTTTCCTTTAAATACTCCGGTATATTCATTTTCTTCAAAGGTTATTTTATTTTCATTCATTATTTTTTCTATTTCTTCTATACTACCAAATAAAGAATGTTGTGTTTTATTATATAAGTAGATATCTCTAAATGTATATTCATACATACCACATACTAACATACTTCTATTTCTATTTACAAATTCATCATAATAGTATTTTGGATATAATAATTTGTTAAAGTTATTTTCATAATTTTCTAATGACAATACTAATAAATTTTTTGTTAATATAAAAATTAAAATTGATGTTATTATTAATAATATATTTTTTTTAAAATTTAAATTTTTCTTTATTTTATTTATTTGTTTGAAAGTATAAATTAATAATATTAGAGATATTATTATAATTATTATTAAAGGTAATTTTATTTCTTTAAATATAAAGTTTATGTAAGTAAGACCTTCTTGTGTGTTAAATAAATCATATACTGTAAAAACTTGATCTTTAATTATGAAAAGCATGTAATGAACTAGAAATAATATTAGCATTAGTATATAATAAATTATTAATAATATCTTAGATAGTATTTTAGGTAATAAGAATAGTACTGATGTTATTAATAAACTATAAAGTAGTGTTAACATATTTGGGCAAAAGCCAAGATATGTATAAAATGGAGTGCTATTAATAAATATAGTTACTCTTAAATAAAAATCTAATATAAAGAATGTAAGTGTTGATATTACAAAGAATGTTATATTTGGATGTTTTTTTATTTTTTCTTTAATAAACTTAATTGTTCTTTTTATGAATTATCAAATCTTTAGGTTTATATAATTTTAAATCTTTATGATCGATTTTACTAAAAAATAATTTCAATAACAGCATAAATATTGGAATTATTATTCCAAAAAACGTTCCAAGAGCTAAATATTTTATTCCATTTTTTAAGTTTTCATTTATTACTGTTCGGTTAAAACCAAATCTTATTACTCCATATGATAATAAGTTAATTATTAGTGTCATTGATATAAAATATATTAAATAGTAG
>CANPXI010000030.1 GCA_947585885.1 uncultured Bacilli bacterium | reverse complement strand
AAATAAAAGTGATGATGTATACTACTATAATATAGGAATAGAAAACCTAGTAAATACATTTGTATTAGACTATTTAAAATATAAAATAACAAGTACAGATGGTGGATACAATATGGATGATTATGCTTCAGTATCAAAATCAAATGAACCAACTAAAGTAGTATTAGAAGATGGAATCAAAATAGAAAAAGGTAAAACTCACCACTACACAATAGAATTCAAATATGAAGAAAGTAACTCAGACCAAAGTGCAGACATGGGCAAAATATTTAGTGGAAACTTAATGATAGAAGAAGGTAAGAAAAAAGAAATACTAGTAAAAGACTTTGGCACAACATTATATCCAAATGTACAAAAGAGAATAACATTTTCAACTATATTACCAAGCAATGGTAATGATGAAAGTTATAATATAGAAGATGATAAAGAAAGTGGAGTATATTATGAAGAAGGAGAATATACAGAAGATTTAAATAAAGATAGCAAAGGAGATAGAGTCTATTATTTCAGCGGAAACGTAACAGATAACTGGGTAAGTTTTGCAGGTTTCTACTGGAGAATCATAAGAACAAATGAAGATGGAGGGTTAAGACTCCTATATGCAGGAACGGAAAACGAAAAAGGAAATACTACAACAGGCTATATAGGTGGAGCAAATCAAACATATCAATATAACAGTCAATATAAAAATTCCATGTATGTAGGATACATGTATGGAACTGCAGGAAATTTAACAAATAATAGAACAAGTCAAACAAATTCAAGTACAGTAAAAACACAAATAGATAACTGGTATAGAACAAATATAAAAGACAAACCAAGTGGCTCATATACATATGATGATTATGTAAGTAAAACAGCAATATATTGTAATGATAGAAGTAGTGATAAATATCAAGCAACAAGTACAATGTACTATGCAGCAGGACAAAGACTAACAACAAATGCAAGTAGTTATGAGGGTATAAGTGATTATACAAATGCAAGGCCATCATTCAAATGTGGCTTAGAATATAACGGAACAATGCATACTGATGCAAGTGATGATGACAAATTCACAGCAAAAAATGATGCAAAAATAGGTAATCAACTATTACAATATCCAGTAGCATTAATGACAGCAGATGAAGTAGCATTTGCAGGAGGAAGATATGGAACAAATTCACAAAATACTTATTACTATTTAAACAGCAATAATACTAGTGTAACCGGAACAAATTACTGGTGGACAATGAGTCCGTGTTACTTCAACGGCAGCTACGCGTACGTGTTCCGCGTGGGCGGTTCAAATTACCCTGGCAACTTGAACTACTACCGCGTCAACAATTCGGGCGTCGTGCGTCCAGTACTTTCTCTGAAATCTTGTGTTCAGTTGTCTGGTAGTGGAACAAGCAGTGATCCGTATACAGTCACAATAGATGAATCGTGCAAAAAAGCTGATAATTAGAGAGTTTATAGGAAAATAATATAAACGCGAATGTATTCGCGAGCGAAAGCTATTAAAATATGTGTATTAAGTATGGTACAAATAATGACTAAATAATTATGATTTTTAACAAAATTAAATTAAAATACTATTCTTTAACCTATGTATCTTGTGAGATACATAGGTTTATTATATATATTTTATTTGCAGATTTATAATTTTTTAGTATAATACTAGTAAGAGGTGTAAAAAAATGAAGTTTGACTTAGTAGAATTATCTAACGTAGCCGTTAGGACCAGTCAATACCCTGAAGATGGAAAACCAGAATTTTTAATATTAGGAAGAAGTAATGTAGGAAAAAGTAGTTTTATAAATTGTATAGTTAATAGAAAATCAATTGCAAGAACAAGTAGTAAACCAGGTAAAACTCAAACACTTAATTTTTATAATATAGATAACTTATGTTATTTAGTAGATGTTCCTGGTTATGGTTATGCAGCAGTAAGTAACAAAAAACAAGAAAAATTTGGTATGATGATTGAAGAATATATTATAAATAGACCAAATTTAAAACATGTATTCTTACTAATAGATTATAGACATAAACCAACAGAAAATGATTTAATGATGTATGACTTTTTAAAGTATTATAATTTACCAGTAACAGTAGTATGTACTAAATATGATAAGGTTAAAAAGTCAGGAAGAGCTAAACAAGATAAATTAATAAGTAGTATAATAGACGTTGCTATGGGAGATGATATAATAAACTTCTCAAAAGTAACTAAACTAAATAGAGATACTATAATTAACATAATGGAGAGTAAATTAAATTAACTCTTCTTTTTTATATTTTTAAAGTCTTAAATAAATTGACTTTTAGTTAATAATTTTTTATAATTAACTTATGATATGGAGGGTTAGCTAGATATGAGAAATAAAAAAGGTTTTACACTTACTGAAATTCTTATTGTAATAGTTATAATTGGTATTGTTCTAGCTATATCTATTCCAAGCATAATAGCTATAAGAAATAGAATTAATGAAAGACTTTTACAAAGTAAAATAGATACAATATTAGTCGCAGCTGAATTATATGGAAGAGATAAAGGTTTTACACAAGATACAATAATTCACGTATATACACTTGTTGAAAGTAATTATATAGAAGAAGATACAAAACAAAATACAACTAATTGTACAGGTGATCATACTAGTGATGGATGCGTATTAAACCCAGTAGATGATACAAGCCTAAATGATAAACCAATATTAATAAAAAGAAAAGGTAACTCTTATGTAGCAATCTGGGATGGAAAAGAAGGAAGTTCTAGCGAAAAAGAACTTGTTAAAGACGTAAAAGAAAGACTTGAATGTACTGAGGCTACTCCAGAAAAACCTTGCTTATATCCTAAAGACAGTGTTAATAACTATCTATACTATAGTGGCATTATGTGGCGTATCTTAGGTGTGTATAATATAGATGGAATAGAAGTAGTAAAAATGATAACAGATGATAATGTTGTATGGGAATTAAAGTCATAAAGAACTTATATTTAGTTCTTTATTTCTTTTTTGTATTTTTTTTGGTATAATCTTTATTTGAAAGGGGCGAGTACTATGAAAAAAACAGTATGTCTAGTTGGTAAACCTAATGTAGGTAAAAGTACATTATTTAATAGATTAGTGGGTAAAAAAATAAGCATAATAGAAGATATCCCTGGTATTACTAGAGATAGAATATATGCAAGTGCTATATATAAAGACACACCGTTTTACCTAATAGATACTGGTGGAATAGATATAAGTGAAGGCTCATTTAATGAAGAAATAAAAGCCCAAGTGGAAATAGGAATAAATGAAAGTGATGTAATAATATTTGTAGTAGATGGAAAAGATGGAGTTACAAGTAACGATTATGAAATAAGTGATATGCTTCATAAATCAAATAAAAAAGTAATAGTCGCAATAAACAAAATAGATAATAAAAAATATGAAGAAAATATATATGACTTTTATACTCTAGGGTTTGATGAATACGTCCCTATTAGTGGTGGACACAATATTGGAATAAATGAACTTATGGATAAAGTTACAATGGACTTTGATAATACTACTATAGAAGAAGATAATAGACTAAAGTTTTCAGTAATAGGTAGACCAAATGTAGGAAAAAGTAGCTTAGTAAATGCACTTTTAAATGAAGAAAGAGTAATTGTAAGTAGTGTAGCTGGAACAACAAGAGATTCAATTGATACAACACTTAAATATAATAAAGAAGAATATGTTTTAATAGATACTGCAGGTCTTAGAAAAAAAGGTAAAATATTTGAAAGTGTAGAAAAATATAGTTTACTAAGAAGTATGCGTGCAATAGATAGAAGTGACGTATGTATATTAGTACTAAATGCCGAAGAAGGAATAATTGAGCACGATAAACACATAGCCGGTTATGCTATAGAAGCAGGAAAAGCTGTAGTAATATGTGTAAATAAATGGGATACTATAGAAAATAATAAAGACGAAGCAATTAAAAAATGGAAAACAGATATAAAAAATAATTTTGCTTTTATGCCTTATGCTAAAATTTGTTTTTTAAGTGCAAAAACTAAAAAAAGAATAAACACACTTATGCCTTTAGTCTTAGAAAGTTATGAAAACGCTACTAAAGAAATAAAAACAAGTGTAATAAATGAAGTAATAATGAATGCATTTATTGAAACACCACCACCTTCATATAAAGGAAAAAGACTAAAAATATACTTCACTCATCAAGTAAGTACAAAGCCTCCTAGGTTTGATATAGAAGTAAATAGTAAAGGACTAGTTCACTTTAGTTACCATAGATACTTAGAAAACAAAATAAGAGAAAACATAGACTTTAGTGGAACACCTATAATTTTACAATTTAAAAACAAAGGAGAAAACAACTAAAAGAACACACCTAAAAGTATTTCATATATTATAACTAGAGGTGGGTTAAATGTCTAAAGACGATTTATTTGAAAGAATAGAAAAAAAGACAAACGTGAGTAAAGACACAATACTAAGTCTAGCTAGAAAACTACAAGAAGGTAACTTTAAAGACGAAAATAACTTAAGAAATATAATAGATGAAATAAGTGAAATAACAGGTAAAGAAGTAAGTGAAGAAAAGAAAGAAAAAATAATTGATATGGTAATAACTGATAAAGTACCAAGTAACATAGACAAATACATTTAGAGTTCTAGAAATAGAACTTTTTTTCATAAAAAAAGAGCCTAAGCTCTTAAATCATATAAAGATTAGAATCGACTTGAATATCTTCATCTATAATACCAGAATTCTCTAACTTTCTTAACCTTTGATCAATTCTTCTAATTTGTCTTTCAAGTTTAGTAATTCTGTTATCGTATTCATCTACATATCCATTGTATCCATTATTTTGTACTTGATTTTGATTATTAACTGGTTGATTCATATTCACGTTTGGTATCACATTAGGCCCATATGCTTGATAACTACCACTTACATTATATCCTTGTGGTGGAATAAATGTAGGTTCACTCATTCCTCCCATTTGATAATTTCCATAAAACATATCTCTATTTCCTTTCATAAAAATCACTATCCTTCTTGTAGTATTATATGACAAATCACCATAAATAGTGTATAATTACTTTGGTGAAATTATGAGACTTAAACACATTAAAGGAAGTGAAGAAATAGTTTCTTCTAGTATATACGTAATAAAAAATCCCACAAATTACATAGGAAAATGGAATACTGTATTTAATAATAATAACAAAATATATTTAGAAATTGGTTCAGGTAAAGGTAAATTCATTTATGAAAAAGCAAAAAAACATAAAAACATAAACTTTATTGCTTTTGAAAAATACCCAAGTGTACTACTAAATTTAATAAAAGAGTTAGAAAGAGATAACTTAAATAACTTAAAAATCATATGCGCAGATGCACAAAACATAGATCAAATATTTAATAAAGAAATAAGTAAAATATACTTAAACTTTAGTGACCCTTGGCCTAAAAAAAGACATGAAAAAAGAAGACTTACAAGTAGTGTCTTCCTAAATAAATATGATAAAGTATTTAAAGGTATTAAAGTAATCGAACAAAAAACAGATAACGATGACTTATTTAACTATAGTATTGAAAGTTTTAAAGCACATAGATACTTTATAATAAAAAAGAATACAAACTATTTTGATAAAATAAAAACTGAATATGAAGAAAAATTTATACGTAAAGGAAAGAATATAAACTACGTAAAGGTAATTAAATTTTAAATGTAAAACCATGTAAATATATTGACTAAAAAAAGACACTATTATTTTTCCTTAATGTTTGCTATAATAAAACATAGAAGTGGGTGAACGAATGAAGAAAATACTTATAATAATATCAGTTTTATTTCTAACAGGTTGCACAACAACATTATCAAGTACCCTAACAATAGATAATATAATATCAAAAATAACTAATGAAGAAGAAATAAGTCCAAACACAAGTGGAATAGGCTTTAAATACTATAAACCAAGAGACTTCAGTGTATTAGAAGATAATAGATTTAATCAAGTATTAATAAATAATACATATAGATATTATTTAAACATTGACATAAATAGTTACATTGGAAAAAGAACAGTAGACTATCAAATAGATAACAGTTTATATTATAGTACTAAATTTAACTATAATGGAAAAAATGGCTATTTAGAAATAAGAAATGGATTTAATGGTTACTTTTACTTAAAAATGATGTATAATTATAGTTATATAGAAGTAAGCGTAAAAGAAAATGACATAAAAGAAGCAGTAGTAAATAGTGCTATCATTCTTACATCTATAAAATATAACGATAAAGTAATAAATAATCTTCTAGACAGTGCAGATTTAGATGATAAAGAAACAACATTCGAAGTAAAGAAACCAGAAAATAATAATGATAGTAATGTACTAGATGTATATGGAAAATAAATAAAGTTGCAAAAGAAAGAGGTGTTTTATGGGATTATTTGGAAAAATTAAAAACATATTTTATGACGAAGAAATCGTGGAAGTCCCTAAAGAAGAGGTAAAAAAGGAAGAAAGTAGAAAAGTAGAAGAATTTAAAACTCCAGTAAGACGTGTAGTAGAAGAAGAACCAAAAAAGGAAACTACTAGACCTATACCTGAAGAAAAACCAGTTCCTCCAGTATATACTGAAAGAGAACTATTTAAGTCTGAAACTACTTTCAAATTTCCTGTCATAGATGAAGAAGAAGAGGAACCAGTAAGAAGAACAAGACCTAACATTCTAGACATTGAAAGAACTCCAAAAAGAAGAACAGAAGAGCCTAGAATGGAAACAAAATATAATGAGAAAAAAGAAGAACCTAAAGAAATAAGAGTTTTTAAACCTAGTCCTGTAATAAGCCCTGTATATGGAGTATTAGATAAAAACTATAAAAAAGAGGAAATAATAGAAAGACAAAACTCAATAAGACATAACCCTGGAGAAATGAACTATGACTCAGTAAGAAGAAAAGCATATGGTACTCTAGAAGATGAATTTGAGAATACTTTATCTAGAATAACATCAAAAGATAAAATAAAAGAGCAAATTGTAGAGAATAAAACTGAAAACATAGGAGATAATAAACCTAGTGATAACAAAAGCATACAGGATTTACTAAGTGAAATAGAAGTAAATAGAAACATTTCAATAGGTGACTTAGAAGAAAAAATAAAAGACAAAATAGAAAACGATGAAGAAGTACCAGGAATAAAATTTGTTGATGAAGTAGACTCATTTAGAGAAAAACAAATTGAAGAGAAAAAGCCTGAACCACCTAAAGAAGACGAAGAAGATGACTACGAAAAAACACTTGAACATGATTTATTTAACTTGATAGATTCAATGTATGAAGAAAAGGAAGGAGAATAAATATGTTAGAAGAAGCACTACTTATACTAATTTATATAGCTCTAATAGTTTTTATCATAGCACTTATAGTATTATGCATAAAATTAATAGGAACATTAGGAAAAGTAGACAAGCTAGTTGATAATGTAACTAAAAAAGCAGAAAGCTTAGATGGGGTATTTAATATGATAGACTATACAACTTCTAAATTTGGTGCTATAGGAGAAACAATAGCCGGTTACCTTGGAGGCCTTGTAAAAAAATTTATAAAAAGAAAAGAAAATAAATATGAAAGTGAGGAAGAAATTTATGAGTAAAAAAAATGGTAGTGGAATAGGAAAATTTATATTAGGAGCAGGTATTGGAGCAGGACTTGCACTACTATTTGCACCTCAAGAAGGAAGTAAAACAAGAAAAGAATTAAAAGAAAAAATAGATGAATTAATTAATCAAGCAAAACACATCGATGTAGAAGATGTAAAAGCTGATATATTACAAAAAGTAGATGAACTTAGAATGGAATTATCTGATTTAGATAAAGAAAAAGCACTTGAAATAGCAAAAACACAAGCAAAAAAAGTAGGAAAAAAAGCAGAAGAATTATATGAAGTAGCTAAAGAAAAAAGCACTCCAGTAGTTGAAAAAGCTGTAAAAGAAGTAAAAGAAGCAGCACTTAAAACTGCTAAAGAAGTAGTAAGCAAACTAGAAGAAGATGAAAAAAAGACAACACCTAAAAAAACTACTAAAAAGAAAACAGCATAAAGAACCTAGAAATAGTTTCTTTTTTCTTGCTTAAATAAAAAAAATATATTATAATCTAATTGTTATTTGTATTGAGGAGTAATAAATATTTTATTTTATAGAGAGTTAGCACTTGGTGAAAGCTAATAAATAAATATTTATGAAGACACAATACTTAAAAATAAATCGTATTTCTTGCGTTAAAAGAATAAAGAGTATAGTATAATCTATAAACTAAGGTGGCACCGCTAAAATAACATTAGTCCTTAGAATATAGATTTTTTATTTTTTAAAGGAGGACAAAATGGATAACATTTATAGAAATGTCTACTGTGGTTTAGTAGATAAAACTTATGTAGGAAAAGAAGTAAGACTTGCAGGTTGGATAGATACAATAAGAAACTTAGGAAGTTTAGTATTTATAACACTAAGAGACGAGTATGGAATAGTGCAACTAATAAGTGAAAACGAAGAATACAAAAAACTAAATAGAGAAGCAACTGTAACAGTAACCGGGTTTGTTAAAGAAAGAACACCTGACATGATAAATAAAAATATGAAAACAGGTGAAATAGAAGTGGAAATAACTTCACTAAAAGTACTAGGTGACGTATACAAAGTATTACCTTTTGAAGTAAAAACAAGTAAAACTTCAAGTGAAGAAACAAGACTAAAATATAGATATTTAGACTTAAGAAACCCAGAAAATCATGAAAATATATTATTTAGAAGTAAAGTAATAGACTTTATAAGAACAACTATGAAAAGTATGGACTTTGTAGAAATACAAACACCAATACTAACTGCATCAAGCCCAGAAGGAGCAAGAGACTTTATAGTCCCATCAAGAAAATTTAAAGGTAAATTCTATGCTCTTCCTCAAGCACCTCAAATATTTAAGCAACTATTAATGTGTAGTGGTTTTAATAGGTATTTTCAAATAGCCCCTTGTTTTAGAGATGAAGACCCTAGAAGCGATAGACTTTATGGAGAGTTCTATCAACTAGACTTTGAAATGAGTTTTGCTACAGAAGAAGACGTATTTAAAGTAGGAGAAAAAGTATTTTATGATGTATTTAAAGAATTTGGCACCAAAGAAGTGTCTCCTAGTCCATTTAGAAGAATACCTTATAAAGAAGCAATGGAAAGTTATGGAAGTGATAAACCAGACCTTAGAATATCTTTTAAAATAAATAACATAACAGAAATACTAAAGAATAATGAAAGCCCAGTATTTAGTGGTAAAGTAGTAAGATGCATAAAACTAGAAGAAACTGATAAATCTAATTCATACTTTAAAAAACTAGAAGAAAAATATAAAGAAATGGGTGCATCTAGCCTAGGAATAATAAAACTAACTGATAACGAAATAACTGGAGGAATGTCTAAACTATTAAGTGATGAAGAAAAAGAATCTTTAATAAAAGAATTTGATTTAAAAAGTGGAAACACATTAATAATAATATGTGGTGATAATTCTGAAAAATTCCAAAAAATATGTGGTTCATTAAGGCTAGAACTAGCGACTGATCATAA
>CANPXI010000029.1 GCA_947585885.1 uncultured Bacilli bacterium | reverse complement strand
AAACGAAAAAGATATACTTGAAAGTATAATAATAGGATATAAAGAAGAAGAATATAACGAAATAGAAGAAACTGCACTTCTAAGAAAACTAATAAATGAACTAGATAAATATATAAGCATAAACCCTTATATATCTAACTCAATACTAAATCAAATAAAAGGAATAACAGACTTAGAAAAACTAACAGATAAAATAGCGAACTTCTTGCCTCTTAGTTTTGAAAAAAAACTTTCTCTTATGTTAGACATGAACAAAATAACACGTGCAAAAAAACTAATAAGAGAGATAAATGTAGAACTAGCAGTACTAGAACTAGAAAACAAACTAGAAACTGAACTAAGAGAAAACCTAGATAACATGCAAAAAGAAATGATACTAAAAGAAAAAATAAAAATCATAAAAAATGAACTAGGTGAAAAAGATACAAAAACTGAATACATAGAAAAAGTTACAAATATAATAAACACCAGAATAATGCCTGATAACATAAAAAAGAGACTAATAGAAGAACTAAATAAATATGAAGTAACACAAGAATCAAGTCCAGAACTAACAGTGACAAGAAACTATATAGATACACTTCTTAGTATCCCATTTGGAGAGTTTACAAAAGATGAAAAAAGTTTATTAAAAGTTAGTGAAAGACTAAATAAAAGTCACTATGCTCTAGAAGAAGTAAAAGAAAGAGTTTTGGAGCACTTAGTAGTACTAGAAAATAACAAAAACGAAAAAGCTCCTGTAATTTGTTTAATTGGCCCTCCTGGAGTAGGAAAAACAACACTTGCTGAAAGTATTTCAGAAAGCTTAAACAAAAACTTTGCAAAAATAAATCTAGGTGGAATAAGTGATCCTGCTGAACTAATGGGACACAAAAGAACTTATATAGGTTCTAGCCCTGGTAAAATTGTAAGTTCACTTATAAAAGCAAAAAGCATGAACCCAGTAATATTACTTGATGAAATAGATAAATTATCAAAAGACTATAAAGGAGACCCCGCTTCTTCCTTACTAGAACTACTTGATATAAGAAACAAAAACTTTACTGACTCTTACATAGAAGAAAGTATAGACTTAAGTAAAGTAATATGGATACTAACAGCTAACGACATATCAAAAATACCATATGTCCTATTAGATAGACTAGAAATAATAGAAATATCTTCATACTTAGACTATGAAAAACTAAGTATTGCTAAAAACTATCTAATCCCAGATAACATTAGTGAAATAGGAATTAAAAATATAGAAATAACATTTACTGATGAAGCTATTTACAAAATAATTCACGACTATACTAAAGAAAGTGGAGTAAGAGAACTTAATCGTAACATAAACAAAATACTAAGAAAAATACTAACAGAAATAAAACTAAATAAAATACCATATGAAAAAATAGAAATAACTACAGAAGTAGTAAAAAAATACTTAAAAACAGAAATATACAAAAAAGAAATAAAAAAACAAGTAACTCCAGGATTAGTAAACATACTAGCATACACTCCATATGGAGGAGAAGTATTAAATGTTGAAATTGCTTCTTTCCCTGGAGAAAAAGAATTTATAACAAGTGGTTACTTAGGAGAAGTACTAAAAGAAAGCATAAAAGTAGCTTTAACATATATAAAATCAAACTTAGATATCTTTAATATAGACCCTAAACTACTTGAAAAAACAATACATATTAACTTTAGAGAAGGTGGCTTACCAAAAGATGGTCCCTCTGCTGGAATATCAGTAGTAACAGGCTTACTTAGTTACCTAAAAAATAAAAGCATAAGTGAAAAAATAGCAATGACTGGTGAAATAACTCTTCTAGGTGACGTCTTACCAGTAGGCGGTATAAAAGAAAAATCAGTTGGTGCCCTAAACGAAGGAATAAATACAATATACCTAAGTTCATCAAACAAAAAAGAAGTAGAAGAATTAGATCCATACATAAAAGAAAAAATAAAATTCATATTTGTAGATAATTACAAAGAAATATACAAAAAACTTTTTAACTAAGGAGGCTAAAAGTGAAAGAATCAGAAAGAACAAAAACTATAAAAAACATATTTAAAGACGAAACAGAATGTTACACATATGAAACATACGAAGGAATCGATGGCCTAAAAAGAATAAAAACATACATAATACTAAATGATGGTTTTTTAACTAAAATACTACTGAGTGATCTAGGCCTATACACTGAAGGGTTAGCATCATTCTTAAAAGAAAAAGGTTACATAAACATGGATACCTTAAAACTAACAAAAAAATAGAATAAATAAAAACTCCTTTCATATATTTAAACGAAAGGAGCGTTTTTTTACTATGAATAATATAATAGAATTTAAAAAAGACTGCATAATGAAAACAATGGTATCAGAAATAACTGATATAAGCCTAACACACGACTACAAAATAATGGACGACACTGTAGAAGGATATTTTGACGTAACAGGCGAATACAAAATAACAAAAGGAAGCATAGAAAAAGAAGAATTCATGTACACTATACCATTTACTATTGCATTATCTAGTATGATTGATAAAAGCACAATAAACTTAACAATAAGTGACTTTAACTATGAAATAGATAAAGACGTACTACACTTAAAAATGGCTCTTAATATGGAATACGAAGAAATAAAACCTATAGAAGAAGAAACAGAAGAGTCAGACATACTATCAACTATTGAAGAAAAACTTGAAGAAGAAAATGCTATAGAAAATACAAATGAAATAGAAGAAAAAGAGGAAAATATGATAAATAATGAAAATGAATACCATAATGAATTAATGGATGACTTAGTAAATGAAATGGATAAAGAAGAAGCAGAAAACAGTGTAAATAAAATAATAAGTAACATGGAAGAAAGTTCATATTATAAATACAAAATATATATAATGAGAGAAGAAGATACACTTGAAAGTATTGCAATAAAATATAATGTATCACTTGAAAACTTAAGAGAATATAACGATTTAGAAAACATAAATATTGGAGATAAAATAATAATACCTATAATAAGTAATGACAAACAAGATTAATAAGTTTACCATAAAAGGTAAAACAAAAATATTAGAAACAAGTGATGGTTTAGTAGTAATAAAAAAGAAAAACAAAGACTTATCTGCACTTTTTGATTACTTAAGTAAAAGAGACTTAAACATATATCCTGAAGTGTTAGAAGAAACTAGTGATGAAATAAAATACAAGTACTATAAAGAATTTCAAAACTTTGAAACTGACACTGATACAGAACTAATGAAAGTTATAAGTAGTCTTCATTATAAAACAGCATACTATAAAAATGTATCAAGAAAAAAATACAAAGACATATATAACACTCTTATAGATAACGTAGATTACTTAAAAGACTATTATAACAATGTAATAAAAGAAATAGATAATGAAACGTATATGAGCCCAAGTAGTTACTTACTTGCAAGAAACTTTACAATAATAAACACAAGTCTAATCTATATAGAAAAAGAACTAAACTCTTGGTACAATTTAGTAAAAGATAAAACAAAAGAAAGAGTCGCAGTAATTCATAATAACCTAAAAAAAGATAACTTCATAAACGGGGAAGAAAATATCCTAATAAGTTGGGATAATTATTTGGTTGATACACCTATACTTGATATATATAAGTTATATAGAAATGAATACAAAAGCATTGACTTCATAAATGCACTAAAAACATATAACGAAAACTTTACTCTAACAAAAGAAGAACAAAAACTCTTTTTTATAATGATCAGCATGCCTAAAAAAATAGAAGAAGAGAATAACGAATACAAAAAAGTTAAAGAAATAAAAGAACTACTAGACTACATGTATAGAACAAACAAAATAGTATCTTCACGTATTTTTAACTAACTGATAAATTAAAAAGCCAATAAGAATTAAAAGAATTAAAATATTTATTCTACTAGGTAATATCAAAGAAAAAATAGCTTGCCAAAATATAAGTACAATATTAACTACAAGTATAATAACATCAAAAAGCTTTCTATTATTTTTATATAAATCTTTTATTTCATTAAATTTATTCATACATTTCACCTAAAATATTATATGAAAAACAATAAACTTTAGTGAACACCATAACTTACATTTAAGTTAAGTGTTCTTTTTTAATCGTTGTAATAAACACTTTATTTTGATATAATCTTTATAGTAGGTGAAGATATGAAAAATAAAAATGGTTTCATTTCAATGGCTGTAGTATATTCATTTATTCTAGTATTTGTCCTAGTTATGATATCTCTATTAAACGCTTATGCTTATAGAAATAATGTAATAAATAGTCAAATAATAGAAGTAAAAAATGAACTTAATAAGGTCGTGCCATAATGAAAAAAGGTTTTGTATTTATGGAAACTCTAATTGTCCTTGTAGTACTTACTATAACTATAGTAGGAATGTATTCTACTTACATAAATATATCAACTAACATAAATAATAGAATGTACTATGATAACATAAGTGACTTATATAAAACAGAAATAATAAGAAATGAAATAAATAAAGAAAGCATTGGAAATGATAAACTAATAACAATAACAAAAGACACCTGCACCACTTATATGAGCACTAACTGTAATAATTTACTAACAAACTTAAATATAGAAAACATTTATATTACAAATGAAGCAATAAGTAGTTATATAGAAAATAATGAAATAAAAATAAATAACTCAATGAGAGAATACCTAAAAACAATAAACAAAGATGAAACAAGAAGAAACATAATAGTTAACTTTAAATATGGAAATAAAAACTATTATGCATCTCTTAGAATATAAGGGGGACATATGAAAAACAAAAACGGATTTACATTAATAGAAATAGCCATATCAGTAACCCTTTTATCAGTAGTAATGGTATTCATGATAAGATTTTTATCAGTAATAAGAAAAGATGAAGATGGAATAAACACAAAAACAAACATGCTAATAAATAAAACTCTTGTATCAAAGCTAATAAATGAAGACATAAGAAAAAACGAGGGAATAAATAATGTTACTTGTACAGATAACACTTGTACATTAACACTAACAAATGAAGAAACAAGAACACTTACTTTAAGTGAAGATAAAAAGAAAATAACTTACACTGATACTACAGATAATCAAATATTAATGTCTAGAAAAATAGAAGAAGACTACACATATAACTTAGAACTAACTAATAATGATAACTTAAAACTTTTAAAACTAAAAGTTCCATCACATGAAGAATATAATATAGAAATAGTCTATTATAAGAGTGATGAAAACTAATTTAATCTTATTTTTAATAATTAATGAGTAATCAATATCTTTATTAGATAAAATACTAAAAGCTTGAGAAATAATAGAAAGCCCAGAAAAAGCAAGTGATAAAGAAATAAAAATAAACTTTAAGTCTAAACTAAATAAACTATCACTTACTTTTTTTATGCCACTTGTCATCTCTAAAAAACAAGATACAAAGTTTTCTATAAATTCTGGGGTATTAAAATAAGAAAAAATAACATTACAAATAGTAGTAAAAATAACAACATTACCTAAAATAATTAAAAGAACTTCTGCATTATTTAAAATAGATTTTTTTATAAGACTAAGAAAACTTGCTTCACTTTCCATAATACATAAATTATTACTATCAAGTTTTTTATAATTAAATAAATACATTATAAAGTTAGAAATATAATTAATAATAAGTAAACTTATCCCTAACTTAAAACTTCCATTCATAAGTATTCCAACACTAGTAATTACAAACATTGGGTTAGGAAAAAAAGTAAAAGACATAACTATACTTGCATCTTTCTTGCTAATTAAACCCTTACTCAGTAAAGAATTAATAATCTTAGCATTACTAGGAAGCCCTGAAAACAAAGCAATAAGTATTATATAACTATACTTAAACTTAAAAATTTTATTAAGAAAATAAATATAATTATAATTAATTAAAATATCTGTAAAAATAAAAAAAGGAAACAAACTAGGAAGTATATTACTAATAAATAACTTAATACTATAATTTACTGAACTAGTAATTATTACAGGATCAAAAATAAAAACATAAAGAAAAAAACTAAATAATATAAATAATAAAATTCTTTTCATCATAAATCTCCTAATAATATGCTATAATAATAACGAGGTGTAATAAGTGATTATTAAATTATATGAAAGTATAAAAAAATTTATAAAAGAAAACTTAGTTTTTGTAGTTGTATGGGCACTTATATTTCTATCATTTTTTATAAGACTAGACTATGAAATATATTCTCCAGGCGGCTTAAGTAATTTAGATAAAAGAATAACTGTAGAAGACGGGTATGAAAGTAAAGGCTCATTTAACTTAACGTATGTAACAGCAAAAGAAGGAAGGCTTATGTTTGTACTACTTAGTTATATAATTCCATCTTGGGACTTAGTAAGTATAGATGACTCTCGTATAGAAAACGAAGACTATGACGAAATATTAGCAAGAGGTAAAATAGACTTAAACTCAGTAAACGAAAATGCAATAAAAGTAGCATTTGAAAGTGCTAACGAAAAATATGAAATAACAAAAAAGGATGTAACTGTCTACTACATATTTGAAGAAGCAAAAACAAACCTTAAAGTAGGTGACATAATAATAGAAGCTGATGGTAAAGAAATAAATGAACTAACTGACTTAACTGGTATAATAGAAAATAAAAATGTAGGTGACGAAGTTTCATTTAAAGTAATGAGGGATGGTAAAAAACTAAATAAAACAGGTATTGTTTATGAAAGTGAAAACAAAAAAATAATAGGAATGTACCTAAGTGAAGTAATAAATGTAAAAACAGACAAAAGTGTTAAATTTAAATATAAAGTAAATGAAAGTGGTGCTTCAGGAGGACTTATGAGTACCCTTGAAATATATAATAGACTAGTAAAAGAAGACATTACTAAAGGCCTAACCATTGCTGGAACTGGTACAATAGATTCGTTAGGTAATGTAGGTGAAATCGGAGGAGTCAAATACAAACTAAAAGGAGCAGTAAAAAATAAAGCTGATGTGTTTATAGTACCAACTGCTAACTATGAAGAAGCCTTAAAAGAAAAAGAAAAAAATAACTATGACATAAAACTAATAGAAGCAGATACTTTTAAAAACGTACTAAAAAAATTAGAAGAACTATAATATTTATAGTTTTTTTGTGTCTTTTTATAGTAATTTAATCTTTAATTTGCTATAATTATCTAGTAGTGAGAGGGAAATTTTATGAAAATAACAAGAAGCGAATTAAGAGAAAAAATAATGACTATTTTATATCAAATAAACATATATAGAAAAGAAAACTTAGATTATGATATAGAAAAAGTAATAAAAGAAAACTTTCAAAATGAAAATGAATTTGTAAGTAGTATAGTATATGGTACATTAAACAAAGAAAAAGAAATTGATATTCTTATAAATAAATACTTAAAAAACTGGACAATATCTCGCCTAGGTAACATTGACCGTGCAATATTTAGAATGAGTGTATATGAACTAATGTATACAGATACTCCTAAAATAGTAAGTATAAACGAAGGAATAGAACTATCTAAAAAATATAGTGACACTGATGTAACAAAAATGCTAAATGCTGTACTAGATAACATACTAAATAATGAGGTAAAAAATGAATGAAGAAATCTATTTATCAGTAACAGACGTTAATACCTACATAAAAAGCATATTTGATAAAGACGAATTTTTAACATATGTAAGTGTAAAAGGTGAAATAAGTAATTTAAAGTTTCACTCAAGAGGCCACTTATACTTTAGTCTAAAAGATGAAACAAGTAAAATAAATGCTGTAATGTTTAACTATGAAAGCGCAAATCTTCCCTTTACTCCAGAAGACGGAATGAGTGTTGAAGTAAGAGGAAAAGTAAACGTATATGTAGCCGGTGGAAACTATCAAATAACAGTAACAAGTATGAAACAAGATGGTGTAGGTAACTTATATACATTATTTGAAGAATTAAAAAAGAAACTTGCTAGTGAAGGCTTATTTGACCAAAGTAAAAAGAAAAGTCTTCCTAGAATACCAAAGAAAGTAGGAGTAATAACTGCTCCCACAGGTGCTGCAGTAAAAGATATAATAAGCACAATTAATAGACGTTTCCCACTAGCCGAAATAATACTTTTTCCAACTCTTGTACAAGGAGAACTTGCTGCTCCTAACATAGTTAAAATGTTAGAAATTGCAGATAAATCTAATGTAGACGTAATAATACTAGGCCGTGGAGGCGGATCAATTGAAGACTTATGGGCTTTTAATGAAGAAATAGTCGCCCGTGCAATATACAAAACAAATAAACCAGTAGTAAGTGCAGTAGGTCACGAAATAGACTTTACAATAAGTGACTTTGTAGCAGACCTTCGTGCCCCAACTCCAACTGGTGCAGCAGAACTAGTAGTCCCTAGTATTTTAGAAATAAATAGATACTTAACTGAATACAAAAATAGACTAATGAGTTTAGTAACAAAAAAAATAACTTCATATGAAGAAATACTAAAAAAATATGAAAACAATTACATACTAAATAACCCAATAACTTTATATGAAAAAGAAGAGCAAAAACTAGATAACCTAATAGAAAAACTTACATTACTAACAAAAACTGCACTTCTGAAAAACTCTCAAATACTAGAAAACTTAAATAATAAACTAGTACTTTTAAGTCCAAAAAATATACTTGAAAAAGACTTAAAAGTAAAATTACAAAGTCTAAAAGATAATCTATTTAAAAATGCAAAAATTTGTATTGAAAAAGACACTAATAAAATAGAAAATATTACCACAAAACTAGAGTTATTAAACCCAATTAACATACTAGATAAAGGTTACTCAGTAACACTAAAAAATGGTAGTATAATAAAAAGCTTAGATGACATAAAAGAAAAAGACATAATAACAACAAGACTAAAGAGTGGTCTAATAAATAGTGAAGTAAAGGAAGTGATAAAATGATAGAAAAAGACGAAACATTTGAAAGTGCCCTATTAAAACTAGAAGAAACAATAAGATGCTTAGAAAAAGGTGAAGTACCACTTGACGAAATGATAGAAAAATATGAAAGCAGCATGGCACTAGTAAAATTCTGTGAAAACAAACTAAAAGAAGCGACAAAAACAGTAAACAAAATACTAAATGAAGACGGAACTCTAAGCGAATTTAAAACCGAATAACAAAAGTTACCAAGTAAAAAATTGGTAGCTTTTTTTATAAATAACAGTAAAAACTATAAATGAGGTGTATTTTATGAAAAAATTACTAATCGCATTTACCCTTTTAATACTGCCAATAAACTTACTAGCGTATTCTGAAAGTATCATCCCAGGCGGTGAAAACATAGGTATACAAATAGAATCTGATGGTTTAGTAGTAGTTGGTTTCTATAAAGTAGGTGGTAAATACATTGGAAATAAAAACCTAAAAGTGGGAGACAGAATAATAGAAATAGAAGGAATAGAAGCCTCTTCCATAAATGAAATGAGTAACATAATTGAAAACAACATAATAAATAATGAAGTAAACATAAAAATAAAAAGAAACAATAAAGAAATAGACACAAAACTAGAACTAGTAAACGAGTCTGGTGTATATAAAACAGGCCTATATGTAAAAGAAAAAGTAACTGGTTTAGGTACTCTTACATATATAGACCCAGAAACTCTTATATATGGAGCCCTTGGTCACGAAATAACAATGAGCGAAACAAACAAAAGAGTAGAAGTAAAAAATGGTAAAATATTTTCTTCATATGTAAATGGAATAGATAGAAGCACAAACGGG
>CANPXI010000028.1 GCA_947585885.1 uncultured Bacilli bacterium | reverse complement strand
CTGTACATAATTAATTCCCATTTTTGTACATACTTAAATTCCCATTTTTGTACATTTTTATATTGACATTAACAATGCAAGAAAACAGATAAAAGTATATAATAAAGAATATAATAAATTTCCTATGAAACCACTAGGATGGAAGTCGCCAGAAGAATTCTATAACGAATATAAAGAAAAAGCTGGTGAAGAGAAATGAAGAAAGAAGTAATGGATTATATATTCGAGTTTCTAAGAGAAGAAATGGAAAAAGGGATAGAAGAATATCCAAAGAGATTTAGTTATACAAAATATATATTAGCAATGGTAGAAGAACTCGAATTAAATCCAAAAGAAATAGCACAGGGGGCATATGAAGTGATCGTTAAAGAATTCATTTCATTTATAAAATAAAGTAAAGTTTGTCATAAAGGTTTGACAAACCTACAGTTTTAAAAAATTACTTGAACAAACCTCTATACTAAGTTTGTTCTTTTTAGTTATAATAAATAAAAAACTCTACTAACTGTAGGTGTTAAAAAATGTGTTAATAATATATAGTTTTTTTGAAAGGAGAAAAAATTATGAATCAAGAACGAATTGGTAAATTTATAGCAAGTGAAAGAAAAAAACAAAAATTAACACAAGAAGAACTTGCAGAAATTTTAGGAATAACATCTAAAGCAGTATCTAAATGGGAGTGTGGTAAAGGACTACCTGATGCTTCAATTATGTTACCTTTATGTGAAATTTTAAAAATTACTGTTAATGACTTACTTAGTGGAGAAAGAGTTGATAAAGAAAACTATCAAAAAACATTAGAAAAAAATATTATAGATACAATAGATTATTCAAATAAAAAAGTATCAGAAAAAAATAAACTAATATATATAATGATTATGATTTTTGGTTTAGGTTTAATTTTTATTGCCTTTACTATTTATCCAACAGAAAGTAGCTGGGGTTCTATCCATTCCTTATTAGGTTTAATAATATCTACATTCGGGTTTATTAACATAAAAAGAAATAATACTTTTCTTAAAAAAATATTTCTAGGAATAGGTTTCTTTATAATAGGTCTAACTCTTATGTTTCTACTAGACTATTCTAATGTTGCCTTAAATAAACAAGCACCAAGATTCTCATATCTAATAACAACTGGTGAAAATATGATTATTTATAAAACCCCACTTTATAATGTATATAGAATAAATTGGAATACAAAAAATGAATATTATATAATTGATACAAAAAAAGAATATACTGATAAAACAGTCCCATTATCGCCATTTAATAGAGATAAATCTGGAATAGATAACCTAATACATTTTAAAAGTAAATACATAGGAAATAACTCTAATGATAGTCATTTAATAGATAATCTACCACTTTCCGAATATGGATATAATTTTGAAATAGACTTAAGATATCTAAAATTAACAATAAACTACTATATTACAGATTGGTACATAAATGAAAACTATTATTTAGAAAAATCACTACTCTATAACTCGGTATCAATATTTTCTTTAATAGAAAATGTAAAAGAAATAACATTCAATTTTAGTGGTAACTCATACACAGTAACTAAAGAGAAAATAGAAAAGTTATATCCTAATTTTAATGATATAGTTAACAGCAAAAATAACTTTAATAAATATTTAGAAAATAAAATAAATGATAACACTTTTGTAGAAAATACATTTAAAGAAATATTTATTAATTAATAAGAAATCATATTTGGTTTCTTTTTTCTTTGGTATAATATTACTAAAGTGTGGTGGTTTATTTGAAAAAAATTCTAATTGTAGAAGACGATATAAGTATTCATAATTTAATAAAAGAACTTTTAACAAAAGAAAACTATAAAGTACTAGATGCTTTTTCTGGAACAGAAGCTTTATTATTAATAGAAAAAGAAACAATAGACCTTATATTACTAGACTTAATGCTACCCGGTCTTAATGGTGAAGAAATAATAAAAAAAGTTTCAAACATCCCTATTATTGTAATAAGCGCTAAAATAGGTATTAACGATAAAGTAAATAATTTATTAAATGGAGCAACTGACTACATAACAAAACCTTTTAATAATGACGAATTACTTGCTAGAATAAAAGTCCACTTAAGAAATAACCAAAATAAAAATAATAGTTTAACTTTTAAAGAACTAAAATTATTAAACGATAACACAACATTACTAATTAATAATAATAAAGTAAAACTAACTAAAACTGAATATGCTATTTTAAAACAACTAATAATTAACTCTAAACAAATAATTCCAAAAAGTAAATTATTAGAATTAATTAAAAATGACACATTAGACTGTGATGAAAACTCTTTAAAAGTGCATATAAGTAATCTAAAAAAGAAAATACATAAGTATTCAAAAGAATCATACATCAAATCTATCTGGGGAATTGGTTATAAAATATATGACGAATAAAATCTTAACTAAATCTTAACTTTTTCTTAACCATTCTCTTAACCTTTTTAATATAAAATTTTATTTAAAAGGAGAATGTATTATGGAATATTTAATAAAAACAAATAATCTAACAAAAAAATACAAAAATTTTAAAGTATTAGATAATGTTAATTTGCATATTGAACCAAGTTCAATCTATGGTCTTATTGGAAAAAATGGAGCAGGAAAAACAACACTTATAAGAATTATATGTGGTCTTCAAGAACCAACAAATGGAAGTTACTCTATTTATGGAATATCTTTTAAAGATAAGAAAATTTATGAAGAACGAGAAAAAATAAATGCAATAGTTGAAACTCCATCACTAATACTTAATATGACTGCAAAAGAAAACTTAATTCATCAATATAAAATAATAGGTATGCCTAGTTTAGATGGAATAGATGAATTATTAGAACTAGTAAATTTAAAAGAATTTAAAAATAAAAAAGTTATTAACTTTTCACTAGGTATGAAACAAAGACTAGGTATTGCTCTTTCTCTTGCAACAAACCCTGACTTATTAATTTTAGATGAACCAATTAATGGCCTAGACCCAGAAGGTATTATTGACATAAGAGAATTAATATTAAAGTTAAACAAAGAAAAAGGGATAACTATACTTTTATCTAGCCACTACCTAGATGAACTATCAAAAGTAGCATCTCACTATGTTTTTTTAGATAAAGGAAAACTTATAAAAGAGATTAGCGCTCAAGAACTAAACCAATACTTAAGAAAAAAAGTTGAGATAGAAGTAAATAATATAAAAGAAGCTGTTAAATATTTTGAAGAAAAAAATATTGACTACGAAGTTTTAAATAATAGTCTAGTTTACTTATATGGAAAAATTAATATTTCTAAAATTATATTAGATCTCGCTAAAAAGAATTGCTTAGTTAAAGATATAAAAGAAAAAAACGAATCATTAGAAAACTACTTTTTGAAAGTTGTAGGTGAAAATAATGACTAAACTAATACACGCAAATTTTTACCGTTTAAAGAAAAGTAAATGTTTTTGGTTTTTATTAGTTCTTATGTTTTTATCAGGTATTTATATTTATCTTAACTTTAATGGCTTTCATCCAGAAAGATGTGTTAACTGCAGTAACGAGTTAGGTAGTGTACTATTTCAGTTTGGAGTAGCTTCCTATATAATTTTACCTATATTTACAACAATTTTTATGTCTCCTCTATATGGAAATGGTATTATAAAAAATATGATAATTGTAGGCCACAAAAGAACTGATATATATTTGTCAAATCTATTTACTATAATTATTGTTAATTTAATATTTGCTTTATTCTTTCTTTTAGGAACAATTTTAACCTCTTTAATTTTTATCTCGGATATTACTATTCCAATAAATAAACTAATATTTTTAATAATAGACTTATTTTTCCTAATTATTAGTTATGCTTCATTATTTAACTTTATTGCTTTATCTTTTAATAAAATATCTAATATTACTGTGTCATTTATAACAGTAATCTGGGGAATAATTACTTGCAGTAATATAATAGGAAAATATGAGACTTGTACGAGTAATAATTTATGTAATATATATGAATTTATTTTAAAAGTTCTTCCTATTGGACAAGGATTTTTAATAAGTAATCTAACTGATAATTATAAATTTTTGTCTATTTATTCACTAATATTTATATTTATAATTAACTACCTAGGTATATTCATTATAAATAAAAAACAAATAAATTAAAGAAAGGATCTGATTTTATGGGTATTTATATTTTATTATTTTTAAGTTTATTAATTATTATATATTTAATAATTAAATTAATTAGTGTTTATAGTTCTATAAAAGAAATTACAAAAAATTTAAAAAGAAAATCTAATATAAGTACCAATAATTTAATAACAACGTCTACAAATAATAAAAGATTAAATACCCTAGTAAATGAATTAAATAAAGATTTAAAAGAGTTAAGAAAGTTAGAACTTGAATACAAAAATGGTAACAAAGAATTACAAAAAATAATAACAAACATATCTCATGATTTAAGAACACCCCTTACTGCAGTAAGAGGATACATTGATTTATTAAAAAAAGAAAAAGATTTAAAGAAAATAAAAGAATATATAAACATAATAGATAAAAAATCAGAAGAATTAACAATACTAACCGAGCAATTATTTGATTATTCAAGAAGTCTAGATTTAAAAGATTCATTAGTTTTAGAAAGTATTTGTATAAATAACCTATTAGAAGAATTAATACTTAGTTATTATGATTTATTTAAAAGTAAAAAAATAGAACCAATTGTTAATATATGTAATAAAAAAATATACAAAACAGTTGATAAAACATTACTTAACAGAATATTTGAAAACATCATTTCTAATATTCTTAAATATGCAAAAGGTAAAATAACAATTAGTTTATTAGAAAGTGGAGAAATAATATTTATAAACAAAACAAATAAATTTGATATAACCAGTGTTAATAAAATATTTGATAGATATTTTACTTTAGAAAATGGAAAAAAGAGTATAGGCGTAGGTTTATCTATTGCAAAAGATTTAACTAAACTACTTGGTGGAGAAATAATTGCAACATATAAAGAAGATAATTTAATAATTAAAATAAAACTTAAAAATGACTTTTAAAGTATTTTATGATAGAATACTTCTAGAAAAGAAGTGAGAAAATGAAAATTATTAGTATATTAATTCCACCAATTTTAAGTGTTATAACAAAATTATTAACTGAAAGAAAAAATAAAAAAAGTATCTTTAATTACATATTAACATATCTTATCATGCTTGTTTTATCTAACTTTTTAGTATACCTAATTGTAAGATATAGTTTTAATATAAAAAATGTCGTTTACTCTCTAGACTACTACATAAAATATATTTGCTTATCAATATTTCTAAATATACTAATAATACTTATCTACAAATTTTTAAAATATTTCTTTAACTTAATAAAACATGATGACTTAAAACTATATAAACCAAAAGACTTATTAACATATTTAAAAAGAATAGTAAAATATATTAAAGACTTAACTTTAAAACACCCTAATATAACATTCTTTATAGTAACTACATTTATATTCTTTATATTAGACTTTTACTTAAGACTAGTCATATTTATACATACACCATTTTACACTGTACTAGCATTTTGCCCAAATATGATAACCATATTATATGGCTTACTTATATCATCAATCATATTTTTGCTACCCAAAATTTTTTCAAAAATATTATTAATATTAACTTATTCACTAAGTCTAATATTATTTGTAGTAAATTACATGCTATTTATAATAAAAGGACAAGTTTTAACAATAGAAGATTTAACAAACACACAAGAAGGATTAGAATATTTAAACTTCATAACTGAAAAAATAAATATTCCATTAATACTAATTATAATATTTTCTTTAATATTATTAATATTTAGTTTTAAATTTATAAATAAAATAAAAAGAAAATTCACTAAACCAAAAAGCTTTTTACTAGTGCTAGGTTCAGTAATATTATTTATTATATTAAGGTTATTTACTATAGCTACTTTAGAACACTATAGTGATGATGACTGGGATAAAGTAAACTATCCAAGATATTATTATGACGAATTCATAAATAGAAATAGAAGTGTAATTTCAATAGGTATATATGACTATACAATTAGAGAAGTTTATATGCATTATAAAAACATGTTAACAACATATGGAAGTATAGAAGAAATAGAAGAAACCATAAAAAAGTTTGACACAGAAAATACCAATGAATATACAGGAATATTTAAAGGAAAAAATTTAATAATGATAATGCTAGAAAGTATAGATAATTTAGAAATAACAGAAGACATAATGCCAACACTCTATGAAATAAAAAATAATGGATGGGTCTTTAATAAAAGATATTCAAAAAATACTGCAACAATAATAACAGAATTTTCTTCACAAACTGGACTTTATTATAATGACATAGTATATAAAATTAACAATGCTAATTATAACTTATCAGTACCAAAATTATTTGAAAAAGCAGGTTACATAACTTCATCAGTACATGATAATCATGGACAATTCTATAATAGAGAAGTTTTACATAAATCACTTGGTTTTCAAAATAGTTACTTTGTACTAGATTATGTAAATGATGGAATACAATTTAATGATGAACAAATAGCTACAAACGATAAAATATATACTAAGATAACTAATAAAGAAAATCCATTTATGAGTTTAATAGTTACAATAACTGGACATGGTCCTTATAACGATGGATTTTGTGAATCTCAAAAAATTAACAATAAAAAAGAATGCTTAGATTATAAATCAGGACTAACAGACAAAATGTTAGAATCTTTATTAAATCGTTTAAAAGAAGATAAAATATTAGATAACACAGTACTAGTATTATATAGTGACCACTATCCATATGCATATGACTTTACTAGTGAGGAATTAAAAACTAATTATATAAAAGCAGATTCAAAATATGAATTAAAAAACATTCCATTTATAATATACAATCCTTCTATTGAACATAAAGAAATAGATAAACTAGTGGGAGATATAGATATCGCGCCTACAGTATTAAATCTATTTGGTATAGACTATGAACCTAAATATTATGTAGGAACTGACGTATTTTCAAGTGCACACAAAAATTTAATAATGTTTAGTGATTATAGTTGGTATGATGGTAACATTTATAGCTTAGAAAATAAAGACAATGCAAATATAGATTATATAAATGAAACATCTAACTATGTAAAAACAAAGGTAGACTTAAGCAAAATGATAATAAGCAATAATTACTATCAAAAGTTTAATTAAGAAGTAGTACATTTATTACTTCTTTTTTGTTATAATTTAATTAGGAGTAAAAAATGAGTAAAAGAGAATTTAAAAAATTAATAATTTCAATATTAACCTTATTCGCACTTGCTTTAGTATATACTTATAGAAGCGATATAGAATTAATGTTATCTAAAATAACAGGTGCATATGTTACATATAGTATAGATGAAGTACCAGAATATAATGGAAAAGAATATGTAATAATTGATGATAATATTCCTAATTTTACTGATGAAGATTACAAAAAAGAACCATTTGAAAACTATAGTGACTTAGATTACTTAGGTAGATGTGGTGTAGCATTCGCAAGTATTGGAAAAGAACTAATGCCAACAGAAGAAAGAACAAGTATAGGAATGATTAAACCATCAGGCTGGCACACAGTAAAATATGATAATGTAGATGGAAAGTACTTATATAATAGATGTCATCTTATTGGATACCAATTAACTGGAGAAAATGCTAACAAAAAAAATCTAATAACTTGTACAAGACAAATGAACACAGGCGCAATGCTAGAATTTGAAAACAAAGTGGCTGACTATATAAAAGAAACAGGTAATCACGTTTTATATAGGGTAACTCCAAAATTCTTAAACGATAACTTACTAGCAAGTGGAGTACAAATAGAAGCAAGTTCACAAGAAGATAAAGGTAAAACTCTAAAATTTAATGTATACATATATAATATACAAGAAGGTATAAAAATAAATTATTTAAATGGAGAAAGTGAGAAAGAATAATGAAAAATAAAAATGTATTTAAAACTCTAAACTATGGCTTATATGTAGTAGGTGCTAAAAAAGATAAAAATGTAGGATGTATTATTAACACAGCTACTCAAATTACTAGTGAAGATACTCCTCTTATAATGATTAGTATAAACAAGAGTAACTTTACAACTAAAACAATACTTGAAACAAAAAAGTTTTCTATTTCAGTCTTAAATACTGAAGTAAACCCTGAACTAATTAAAACATTCGGATATAACACTTCAGAAAAAATAAATAAGTTTGATAATATTAATTATGAAGAAATAGATAATTTACCAGTAATAAAAGAAGGAGTAACTGCATACATTCTTTGTAACGTAAAAGAAATAATAGATGCTTCTACCCACTACTGCATATTAGCTGAGTGCTATGAATATAATATATTAGAAGAAAAAGAAACCTTAACTTACAAAAAATATCAAGAAGAAATAAAAAATAAAGTAATAGAAAAAGTAGAAACACCAAAAAATACTAACACAAAAAGATACAGATGCAAAACTTGTGGCTACATTTATGAAGGAGAATTACCTCCTAACTTTAGGTGTCCAGTATGTGGTGAACCAAGTAGTGAATTTGAAGAAATAGAATAGGAGAAAAATGAACTTATTAACGAAACTATACAAATTTATGTATAATAGATATGGAGTAGATGAATTATATAAATTTAACTTTTACCTACTTATAATACTACTAATAATAAATCTATTCACCTCTTCTAGCATTCTATTAATAATAGAAATATTACTAATAATTATAATGATTTATAGATCTATGTCCAAAAACATACAAAAAAGACAAAAAGAAAATCAAATATATTTAAATTACAAAAACAAGATAATAAACATATTTAAAAGAAAAAGTGATAAAGACTATATATACAAAAAATGTTCAAAATGTAAAACAATACTAAAACTACCTAGACCTACTAAAAAAGGAATAAAACATACAACTTGTCCAACTTGTAAAAAAAGAATAACTGTATTAATTTTTAGAAAAAAGAAAGTAGAAATAATTAGAAAGGATGATAAAAAACGAAAAGCTTAATAAACTAAAAATATACAAAATAAAATGTCTAAAATAATAAAAAAAGAAGGTTTTAACCTTCAAAAAAACGTCATTTATTAAATAATTCGCTATGACTACCAGTAGCAAATAAAACTATAACTAATCTATCGTCAACATATTTATAAATTAAAAGCCAATCGGGCTTTATATGACACTCATTACAATCTTTATAAGTCTTATCATTAATTAAACTATGGTTTCTATATTTAGGATCTAATTCTTCTAAATTAGCTAATTTTGTAATTACTTCTAATAATTCTTGTATATTTTTATCTTGTTTAACGATTTTTTTTAATTGTCTTTTAAAATTACTAGTAAATTCAATTTTATATTTAGTATTTAAGTCAAAGTTAATCATTTAATATAGCCCTCATCATTTCATTAACATTATTATAGCCTTGTCTTTTTCCTTCTCTTACTTCTTGTATAATCTTTTCCCCTTCTTCCAAAGCCTCTAATAATTCTTTACTAGGTTTAGGGTTAGATACTTCAAAAGGTAAACCATCTTTTTTTATAACTTGTTTTATCGCCATATTTATAAACGTACTCATATTTAACCCTAGATCCTTTAAAATATTAGTAGCTTGTTCTTTATCTTTGGCGTCAACTTGCACATTTATAGCACTTGTCATTACTTTCATATATATAACACCTCTTTTCTCTTTTTAAGAATATCATAATTTTGTTATGATATCAACATAATTACTATATTTTATAACAAAACTACTACATTATATACTATGCACTAATTAAAAAAGAATATAACCTTTTATTTATTTTCAAATAGCAAAACTGCAAGTATATTATTAGATTCAATTGATAAAGGTAATATTGAAACAATCA
>CANPXI010000027.1 GCA_947585885.1 uncultured Bacilli bacterium | reverse complement strand
CACTACCACTTATAACAGTAATCGGGCTTTCAGTTAACCCATTTTCTCCGCTTTCTAAAATATTGATAATTTGCATATCAACCACATAATCATTTTCATTTTTACTAATTGCTAAAGCACTAACAATACCTAGTTCATTAAGTTCTGTATAATTATAACACCCAGAACACATTACAAGAACAAAAATACATAAAATTATCTTTTTCATTTAGTATCCTCCCTTATAACATTCTTTTTAGTTAAATAACTAGGTCTCTTTTTAATATTTTTAATTTCTTTTCTAATAATCGCATCACTTTGTTCATTCTTAAGAAAAGGTATAATAGGTAAAGTATAAGGTTTACCAAAAGTACTAATCGAGCATAAATTAATAACTAAGAAAAGTAGCCCTGTAACAAAACCTACAATACCAAACAGTGCGGAACAAATCATTAGTAAATATCTCCAAAATCTAATAGACCCTTGTATATCATAATAAGTAAAAATTAAGCTACTTATTGAACTAACAGATACCACAATAACCATAATAGGTGAGATAAGTCCAGCTTGAACAGCCGCATCTCCTAAAATTAACGCACCCAAAATAGACAAACTAGTACCCCGGTTAGCTGGAGTCCTAGAGTCACCCTCATATAAAAGTTCAAAAGTAAACATTAAAATAAATGCTTCAATAATAACAGGGAAAGGCACATTATTTCTTTGCTCTGCAAAATTAATAAGTAAACTAACTGGAAGAATCTCCTGGTCATATGTAACAATTGCTATAAAAAGAGCAGGAGTAATAATAGCAACAAAGAATGAAATAAACCTAATAATTCTCATAAAACTACTAAAAAATGGTTTATGATAGTAGTCCTCACTATTATGAAAAAAATCAATAAAAAATGTAGGCGCAATTAAAACACTAGGACTATTATCCATAGTCACAATAACTCTTCCTTCAAGTAAATACCTACACACATCATCTGGTTTTTCAGTATACAAAGTAGTAGGAAAAAAAGTAAAAGTATTTTTATCAATATATCCTTTAAAATTATTAACGTCCATTACTCCATCAATATTAATACTCTCTATTGTACGAATAACTTCATCCTTTAACTCACTTTCACAAATATTACTCATATACATAATACCGACTTTACTCTTAGTTTCTTTTCCAACAGTAACTTCTTTTAAAACTAAATGTTCACTCTTAAGTCTTTTCCTAATAAGCCCAACATTCTTTTCATAATTTTCAGTAAAACTATCCTTTGGCCCTCTAACAACAGGTTCACTAGAAGGCTCATTAACACCTCTATCAAGTTCACCCCTTGTTTCATAAGCAGAAACTTCCCAGTCATAAATAACAATAGTAAAACCACTAAACAAAAACTCAACTAATGCACTTTTATCTTTAACTTCTTTATAATTAATCGCAGGAATATTTTCTATAATAGCATTTTTAAAATTTCTCTTATTATTAGCAAATATACTCTTATGACTAAAAAACTTTAAAACAAAATCATTAACTCTATCACTACTACTAACAGTTTGATCTACTACCACATATGCATGCTTAAAAAGCCCAACTTTAATCTTTCTAATAATAATGTCAGGCATATCTTTCTGTAATTTATATAAATATTTTATAGTTTCATCTATATCCATATTTTTAATATTTACTTTATTTATAATATTTATTCCTATATAATAAAAGAAAAGGAGTAGGTATGAAAGTAAAAATAGAAAGACTAGATGATTTAGGAAGAGGAATAGCTTATGTTAATAATAAAATAACATTCATAAAAAATGCTTTACCAGGTGAAATAGTAAAAATAAAAATAAATAAATCTTTAAAAAAATATAACATTGGAGAAGTAACAAAATATATAGAAACTTCACCTAATAGAATAACTCCAGTATGTAAGTATTATAATGAGTGTGGTGGATGCGATTTAATGCATTTAAGTTACAAAGAAGAACTATCTTATAAACAAGAAAAAGTAAAAAACATACTAAAAAAATATGCAGGAATAGAAGTAAACCCTGACATAATCTCTAGTGATAAAACTCTAAACTATAGAAACAAAATAACACTACATTATAACTCTAATAAACTAGGATACTTTAAAGAAAATACAAATGAAATTATAGAAATAGATGAGTGCCTAGTAGTAATGAATGAAATAAATGAATACATAAAAAGTAATAACATAAAAGAAGACATAATAATAAGAGAAAATAATAAAAAAGAAATAGTAACTTCCATAGATAATAATACTATGACAGAAGAAATAAATAACTTAAAATTTGTAGTAGATGCTTCTTCATTCTTTCAAGTAAACCATTACATATGTAGTAAAATATTTGATTTACTAGAAGAAAACATTGATAACTCAAACTATTGCTTAGACCTCTATAGTGGGGTAGGAACTTTAAGTATTGTTGCAAGCAAAAAAGCACATTTTGTCTATTCAATAGAAGTAAACCCTTATTCACATAAAAATGCACTAATAAATAAAAAACTAAATAATATTAACAATATTGAGTTTATTTTAGGAAAAGTAGAAGATAAAATAAAAGATATAAAAGAAAATATTGATTTAATAATAACAGATCCACCTAGAAGTGGAATGGATAAAACTGTAGTAAATGTAATAAACAAACTTCTTCCAAAAAAAATAATATACATAAGTTGTGATCCAATAACACTTGCAAGAGATTTAAAACTATTAGATAACTACAAACTAACTAAGATAACACTTTTAGATATGTTTCCTAATACTCATCATATAGAAAGTTTTTGTGTTTTGGATAAATTAAAAGTTGAATAAAACTAAAATTTATGGTATATTATAGTTACTGAAGGAAACTTCAAAAAAAGAACACTTGGCAACGCTATGTTGGGTGTCTATATGTGATTGCGAATACCTAATTCAAAAGATGCTGAGTTAGGTATTCTTTTGTTATATAGTTCTGAATAACAAGATGACTAACAAAAGAACTATAATGGTTAAAATAAAAATTATAAAATCTTTACCTGCCATTATAATCACCACCTCTCTAGCCAAAACCCTCCTGTAATTAGTGGTGACACCCAACTTGTCAAATGTTCTATAAATATTGTATCAAACAATTATTTTATAATCAATAACATATTGAATAAATTTTTTAAATGTGGTATATTATAGTTACTGAAGGAAACTTCAAAAAAAGAACATTTGACAATGCGATGTTGGATGCCACTTTATGGTTGTTATCACCTAATTCAAAAGATGTGAGCTAGGTGATATTTTCTTTATATAAGTCTATTCAAGGTGTAAATTAAGAAAATAATTATTATAAGTAGTATGAAAATAAGAAAGTCTTTTTTACTCATAATACCACCTCCACTTCAAAGGAAACCCCTGAACTTTTAGTGGCACCCAACTTGTCAAATGTTCTATATGCATTATGTCAAACAATTATTCTATGGTCAATAACATATTGAATAATTTTTTTAAATGTGGTATATTATAGTTAGTGAAGGAAACTTCAAAAAAAAGAACACTTGACAACGCTATGTTGGGTGTCTGAATGTTTTATGTTTATACCTAATTCAAAAGATGTTGAGTTAGGTATTCTTTTGTTATATAGTTCTGAATAACAAGATGACTAACAAAAGAACTATAATGGTTAAAATAAAAATTATAAAATCTTTACCTGCCATTATAATCACCACCTTTCTAGCCAAAACCCTCCTGTAATTAGTGGTGACACCCAACTTGTCAAATGTTCTATAAGTATTATATCAAACAATTATTCTATGGTCAATAACATATTGAATAATTTTTTTTAAATGTGGTATATTATAGTTACTGAAGGAAACTTTAAATAAAAAAAATACTTGGCAACACTGTGTTAGGTGTTTTTTTCTATGTCCATTTTTATGGGTACAATTTAAATGCTAGGTTAGGTAATTTTTTATTTATATGTAAATCAAAATAAATTAGCACTCAACTATTGACAGTGCTAATTTTTAGTGTTACAATGTAATTGTAAAAAGTAATAAATTTACTTTTTATGGGTATTATTAATATATATAATGTGCTACCTTATATGATAACACATAAAGAAAGGAAGTTGATTAATATGTTTATGATACCAAGAAGAGATAGTTTTGATATTTTTGAGGATATGTTCGATGATCCATTCTTTACAAAAAATGAAAGCAGAATAATGAAAACAGACATCAAAGAACATAAAGGTAATTATGAAATAGAAGTTGATTTACCTGGATATGAAAAAGAAAACATTAAAATTGAAGTAGAAAATGGTTACTTAACAGTAAACGCTTCTATGAACAAAGAAAATGATGAAAAAGAAAAAGGTAAATTTGTAAGAAGAGAAAGATACTTTGGAGAATGTTCTAGAAGTTTCTATGTAGGTGATGAAATTAAAACTGAAGACATCAAAGCTTCATTTAAAAACGGAACACTAACTCTAGTAGTACCTAAAAAAGAAGAAAAGAAAGAATTACCTGAAAAGAAATACGTTCAAATTGAAGACTAAACTATTAATTTAGTACAAGAAGTAGACAAAAAAGTCTACTTTTTTTAATGAACAAAAGATTTTATAATAAATTTCAAGAAAATTTCATAATTTTATAATATGATATTTAATAATTTTAGTGTATAATTTATATGTAACACAAAAAGATTAAAAGAATCTAGGTGATTAAATGATAGAAATAAAAAATATTAGCAAAATATATAAAACTGAAGGCTTTGAACAAAAAGCATTAGATAAAGTAAGTGTTAATTTTAGAAAACACGAATTTGCTTCTATTCTAGGTCCTTCAGGTTCAGGTAAAACTACATTTTTAAATATAATAGGCGGACTAGATGAATACACTTCTGGTGATTTAATCGTAAATGAAGTAAGTACAAAAAAATTTAAAGATAGAGATTGGGACTCATACCGTAATCACAGGGTAGGTTTTATATTTCAAAGTTATAATTTAATAACACACCAAACAATACTTAAAAATGTAGAACTAGCTTTAACTTTATCTGGAATATCAAAAAATGAAAGAAAAAAACGAGCAATAGAAGCCTTAAAAGAGGTAGGCCTAGAAAGTCATATAAACAAAAAGCCTAACCAATTATCAGGTGGACAAATGCAAAGAGTCGCTATTGCAAGAGCCCTTATAAATAACCCAGAGATAATACTAGCAGATGAACCAACTGGTGCTCTTGATTCAGAAACATCAGTCCAAATAATGGACTTACTTAAAAAAATATCAAAAGATAAACTGGTAATAATGGTAACACATAACCCAGACTTAGCAAAAGAATACTCAAGTAGAATAATAAATATTAAAGATGGAAAAATAATATCAGACTCAAACCCATATGACGGAAAAATAGACACAAGAGAAAAAAAAGAAACAGAAATTGATAAATCTAAAAAAACAAAAATGTCATTTCTAACCGCATTATCCTTATCATTTAATAATTTAATGACTAAAAAAGCGAGAACTATATTAGTCTCAATCGCTGGTTCCATAGGTATAATAGGAATAGCCTTAATACTTGCTGTTTCAACTGGTTTCCAAAACTATGTTGATTCCATTCAAGAAGACACACTAACTTCGTATCCTTTAGTAATACAACAAGAATCTGCTGACTTAACCTCTCTTTTACTATCAATGAGAAGTGGAAGTACCTTAACAAATAATAGTAACGAAGTAAAAGAAGAACAATACATAACATCTATGCTATCAAGTGTAAGCACAAATGACTTAAAAAGTTTTAAACACTACTTAGAAGATAACTATGAAAAAGTAGAAAAAGACTTATCAAACGTACAATATTCTTATAGTATAGATCCTACCATATACACAATAGATAAAACAAATAAAATAGTAAGACTTAACCCAAGTGACGTATTTAGTAGTGTAATGGGTAATAGTACTTTAATGAGTTCATATTCTAGTATGACTTCAGTATTCACTAGTATGGTAGATAACCGTAGTGAAATAGAAAAAGACTACAATGTACTAGCCGGAAAATGGCCAGAAAACTATGATGAGATGATAATAGTATTATCTGAACCAAACACCATATCTGATTTACTAGTTTACTCTTTAGGCTTAAGAGATACTTCTGAACTAACAAAAATGATAACTAGCATAATGAGTGGAGAAACAGTAGACATAAAAAATGACCCAATGACACTAACATATGAAGACTTAATGAACATTGACTTAAGATTAATAATGCCTTCAGATACATACAAATATAACACTAAATATAATGTATATGAAGATATGTCAAAAGATGAAAACTATATGAGTGACTTATATAATAATGCTCTTAAACTAAAAATAGTAGGAATTGTAAGTCCAAAAGAAGGAGTCTCTTCTATGGCCTTAAGTCCAGGGGTAGCATATACAAACGAATTAATAGATCATATAATTGATTACTCATTAACTAAAGATGTAGTAAAAAAACAAATTGAAGATGAAGAAACAGACGTTTTTAGTGGAAATAAATTTGGAAGTAATAAAAACAATTTTGATTTTGAATTTACTGACCTAGTAAAAATAGATGAAAAGAAATTACAAAATGCATTTAATATTAATATTGATCCACAATTAATAGAAAAAGAAACACAAGAATATATGACAGAAATAAATAACTCAATATCTATAGATACAACTCCTGCAAGAACTTTATTTACAAACAACTTAAATACATTTACAAATAACATTTTTGATACTATTAATGGAGAATTCTCTTTAACAGATATAGATAAAATAGTAAATACCTACTTAAGTAATAATACATCTTTACTATCTAATATGGAAAAAGAATATATAATTCCAACTTCTGCACTACAAACAACTTACTCTGGTTTACTAAAAGGCTTACTTGCTTCTTACATAACTAAATATAATACAAATATGAAATTACAAGATCCTAACTTTGTAATAGATGCAGAAAACCCAAAAGCAGAAGTGATAGAAGAAACAAAGAATGAGGTAATCAATGATTACTTATCTTCTACCCCTATAATAGGTACAATTGATACAATGGCTAAAACTATGACAGAAGCAAAAGTGAAAAAAGAAGTACTTACAAAAGTAGGAGAATTAACAGGAAACATAACAAAAAGTTTCTCATCTTCATTTAACATAGATCAAGACAAAATTGCAAGTGCATTCACCCTTAATTTTACAGAAGATGAACTTACTAGAGTTGTAAGTGCTATGATGAATAAAACAGAAACGACACAAAAAACAAATCTAATAGCTCTAGGTTATCAAGATAAAGAAGAACCAACATACATATCATTCTATTTTAATAGTTTTGATGGAAAAGAAAACTTTCTATCATTTATAAAAGACTATAATAAAATTGTAGATGAAGACCAAGAAATAAAATATTCAGATACAACTGGAATACTTATGTCTTCAGTTAAAACCATAGTAAATGCTGTAAGTTATGTTTTAATCGCTTTTGTATCTATTTCACTAGTAGTATCAAGTATTATGATAGGTGTAATCACATACATTTCAGTTTACGAAAGAACAAAAGAAATAGGTATACTAAGAGCAATAGGTGCATCAAAAGGAAACATCTCTTCAATATTTAATGCAGAAACATTTATAATTGGTTTACTTTCTGGACTATTTGGAATAGGCTTGTCTTATACACTAATACCAATAATTAATAAAGTTTTGCATCATTTTACAGGAAACATTCCATTATCTGCTTCCCTTAAAATCACAAGTGCAATAATACTAATAATACTATCAATAATATTAACACTAATAGGTGGTTTAATTCCTGCAAAAGCTGCATCTAAAAAAGATCCAGTAGAAGCACTAAGAAGTGAATAATAACAAAAGTAAGTTTATAAATAAATAGGCTTACTTTTTTTAATAAATTTGATAAAATAAAAATATGAAAGAAGAGAAAATATTAGAAAAACTAAGTACTTCAAAATTTAGAAGTAGTTTCTATTTAAAACAAAAAGACTTTGAATATATAGATAGAGTAGGCTTAGAAAAAATAAAAGAACATGCTTATGACTTTATTACAAAACGTTTATCTGGTGCTATAGTGCCTTATGATGGACGTCAAACTCCAATGAAAGGGCACCCTGTATTTATAACACAACATAAAACTGCAACTTGTTGTAGGAATTGCTTATATAAATGGCATAAAATAAAACCTAACAAAGAACTATCTAAAGAAGAAATAGATTATATAGTTAACCTAATAATGTATAGTATAGAAAAAGAATATAAAAAATATAAAAATAATAGTTGACAAACAAAAGTGTGATATATATAATTAAAACAGAAAGTGTAAGGTGAAGTAAAATGAAAAATTTATATATTGACTTTGATGGAGTAATATTAGATACAATAACAGTGCTTTATGAAGAAGCAAAAAGACAAGAATATGAAATTGATGATGCAGAATTCTATGAAAAATTTAACTATAAATGCATACTAAAAGATAAATATATAATAAATGATAGTATTAACTGTATACAAAAACTAATAGATAGTAACAAATTTAACATAGGAATTTTAACTCATTGTCATTCTATGAAAGAAGCAGCAGACAAAGTAAAATATATAAGAAAACACTTTGAAGATATAACAGTAATAGTTTGTCCTAAATCAATATCAAAAACAAAAATAATACATACAAAAGATGCTATTCTAGTTGATGACTATGCTGGAAACCTAAGAGAATGGGAAGCTGAAGGTGGAATACCTGTAAGATTTTCAACTAAATTAAATGGAAAAGGTTTCCCTGTAATAGATAGACTTGATAGTTTACTAGAAATGTTTTAAAAGGAGGAATAAAAATGCACGTAAGAAGATTAATACTAAAACCACTTGATAACAATTCTTATATAATTGATAACGAAAATGAAGCAATAATTGTAGATCCTAGTAGTGAAGAAGAAAAAATTGAAGCATACTTAAAAAACAATAACTTAGAACTAAAAGCAATACTAATAACACATTACCATTATGACCATATAGGTGCACTTCCTTATTTTAAAGAAAAATATAATGTACCAGTATATGACTATAAAACAATAGGCAAATTTAAAGAAGCTAACCTAAAATTTAAAGTAATACCTACTAAAGGCCACTCTATGGACAGTGTATCATTTTATTTTGAAGAAACTAATGATTTATTTGTAGGTGACTTTGTATTCGAAGGTTCTATTGGAAGGATGGATTTAGAAGGAGGAGATGAAGAAGAAATGGCTTATAGTTTAGAACTCCTAAAAAAAATGGACAAAAAAACTAAACTATATCCAGGACATGGTGGCATTACAACTCTAGAAAATGAACTTCTAAATAACCCATATCTATGCTAGCTGGAGTCTTAATACAATATAGTGTAAAACTTTTAGATAAAGAGTTCGATTATATAATACCTGAAAACCTAAAAAAAGATATAAAAGTAGGACAAAAAGTATTAGTCCCTTTTGGTAAGCAAATAGTCGAAGGTTTTGTTATGGATATAAAACCAAAAACAGATGAAACTATTGAATATAAAGAAATAATAAAAATAGTAGAAAGTTTCTTTTGTTTAAATAAAGAATTAATGTCTTTAGGAAAATTCATACAAGCATCTACTTTATCAACACTAATAAGTTGCTACCAAGTAATGTTCCCAAGAGCCTTAAAAGCAAGTAATAAAAAGGTTGTTAACATAAAAACAAAAACGGTATGCTACTTAAATAAAGATATAAACATAGATGAATATATTATTAACAATAAAAATAAGAAAAAAGAATTAGAAATAATAGAAAAGTTAAAAGAAAAAGAAACAGAAAGAAAAGATATTTACTGTTCTGCATTAAAAAACCTAATAGATAAAAGAGTAGTTCTTTTAAAAGAAGAAGAAGTAAAAAGAGAAGTAGATTATATAAAAGAAGAACAAAAAGAAGTAACTCTAACTATAGAACAACAAGACGCTTTAAATAAAATAATAGAATCAAAAAACAAAAATATACTTCTTCATGGAATTACTGGAAGTGGTAAAACTGAAATATATATAAACTTAATAAAACATGTATTAAAACAAAATAAAACAGCAATTATGTTAGTTCCAGAAATCAGCTTAACTCCTCAAATAGTTAGTAGATTTATTAGTGCATTTAATGGTAAAGTTGCTATACTTCATAGTGCGCTTAGTGAAGGAGAAAAATATGACGAATATAGAAAAATAGTTAACAAAGAAGTTAATGTGGTAGTAGGTGCAAGAAGTGCAGTATTTGCTCCTCTTGATAATATAGGCACTATTATAATTGATGAATGTGGAAGTGCCTCTTTTAAACAAGACTCTAACCCAAAATATAATGCAATAGATGTAGCCTTAGAAAGAGGTGCGTACCATAATGCTTATGTAGTACTAGGAAGTG
>CANPXI010000026.1 GCA_947585885.1 uncultured Bacilli bacterium | reverse complement strand
TTTTGGGTTTATTTCTATGTACATTTTTGTACATTCTCTTATTCCCATTTTTGTACATTCTTATAGTATCATTAACAGGTCCATGTAAAAATACTGCTACTCCACTTTCTATTGCTCCTTTAATAATTTCTTCTTCACTTACTTCTTCAAATTTTAATTTATATGGATTTCTTCTTTTTTCTTCTTCTTTTTGTTTCTCTTCAAAACCTTTCTTTTCTTCTGGTGTAATTTGATGAATTACGCTTGGTACTATATCTTTTGCAAAATATGTATTTAAAAATTTGTACATCTCGGTTTTCTCAAAATCACCATAATAACTATAGTTATCACAAAATCTTATTCCTGATGCAATTAAGTTTTTACTTACCATAAGTTTTTTATCATTATCTACATACCATTTAAGAGGAGACACTTTTATCCATACATAATCTCCTTCTTCATATTGTTTTCCATTTGAAAGTGTATGAGTCTCTCCGCTTCTATAATATGCTCTTATATACTTTCTTCCATCATATTCATATTCTTCATGTTCTATAGCTTTAAATGGAGAAGAATACTCGGCCCATTCTCTAGAATCCGTTGTATATGTTCTTCCAGTTTTTCTTATAGTACCAAAACGATATGCTTGTTCCAATTCAAATTCCATAGATGTACTTACAGCATATTGTGGATATTCTCCATACTCAATTTCAAGAAATCCACTCCTTCCCCTTACTCCGTTCGGTGAGATATTAGGGATGTTAGAAAACGGTAAAACTGGACGAATTCCGCCTGTTCTTGATCTAGCAACACACCGGTGGCTATAACCATCTTCTAAAATAGTACATACATTTTTGTCACTAGGGGATGATAAATAATACCACCCCGTACGACCTTTTAAAGAAACATCATAATCTACATAATACTCATCATCAACATAAGCTCCCAACAATATAGCAAAATCTGTTATTGCACACATTCCACCTATAGCTTTTATTAAATCAATTTTATTACTACCAAAAACTTGTTTTTCATCAAGTAATGTGAACTCTTTAGAATCAAAATTCATAATTTCACCTCACGGGCATATATTTTAACATAAATTTACAAATATATACAGTTTTTTAAGTTTAATATTACTTATCAACAAAAAAAATAAAGTCACACTTTATTTTTTTATACCTTTAATTCCTTTAACACCTTTTACCCCATCAAATCCTTCAAGAATATTACTTTCAAAACTTCTAGTCTTCTTTACTTCATTTTTATATTCTTTAATAGCAATACTAATCATTTCATCAAGTAAACTTTTATAACTTACCCCGTCTTCTTTCCATAAATAATATGCTAAACTTCCTGGAATAATATTAGGTTCATTAACATAGAACTTATTTGTCTTTTTATCGATTAAATAATCTATTCTAACTACCCCACTTAAATTAAGTAACTTAAATACTTTCTTAGAAGTTTCTTTTATTTCTTCTGTTAATTCTTTACTAATTCTTGCTGGTACTATTCTACTAGCTGATGCCATTCCTTTACTTCCTGACTTAACTCCTTTAGTTTTACCACCACTTAAATACTTATCAGTATAACTTAAAATCTCATCAAGCCCCATAACTTCTTCTAAAGTACTAACCTTTTGATACTCACTATTTCCTAAAACACTTGAGTTTACTTCAACTAAATTACTAATAGCTTTTTCTATAACTATCTTTTTATCATACTTAATTGCTTCACGTATAGCCCCGTCAATTTCACTTTCAGTATGAACAAAACTAATACCCACACTACTACCTAAAGTAGCTGGTTTAACTACTACTGGATACCCTAATTTACTAACTTTATCTAAAATTTCATCCTTAATAGTATAATACTCATTATCATAAAACCATACATAATCTACTACTGGAAGCCCCTCACTTTTCATAACTTGTTTCATAACTACTTTATCTTGTCCTAAAGCAGACCCTAAAACATGTGAACCAACATAAGGAATACCAACAGTATCTAAGTATCCTACTAAAGTTCCATCTTCCACATTATTCCCGTGCACTATTGGTAAAACCATATCAAGTTCAGCCACTAACTTTCTAAATAACCCTTTAGTACACTCTAAATAAAATTTACCATCTATTTTACATAAAGTTACTTCTTTAACATATTTTTTATTAGAATTAATATCTTTATAAAAATCCATATCAAAAAGTAAACGTCCAGTATACCATACTTTATCTTTAGATATATAAATAGGTATTACCTCATACTTATCTTCATCCAAATTGTTAATAGCCTGTAAAGCAGAAATAATACTTACTTCATGTTCTACTGTTTCTCCTCCAAAAATTACACCTAACTTAATTCTCATATAAACCACTCCTATTCATTAAATATATCAGGTAAATCATTTTCTATTAATACATAAGTTTCTCCATCCCTTAACTCTTGCATCAAAGGAAATGCTAACTTCACATCATTTAATATATGTACTTTCTTTTCATCATACTTTTCTTTTCTAAGTCCATCCATAATAGGTTTTGTTTGTTCTTCACCAATCAATATAACTTCATCACACACTTTAGCAATATAAGTTCCAAACTCCATATTATATTTATAAGTATCACTTCCAAGTTCAATCATTCCAGGAGTAACAATTATCTTTTTACCATCCATCATACCTAAAACATCTAAAGCCATCTTTGATCCAACCGGATTTGAATTATATGCATCATCTATTAAATTGACATTACCATACTTTTTAAGTTCAAGCCTGTGTTCTATAACACTTACCTTCTTAACACCAATCTCTATTTGTTCCAAAGTTAAACCTAAATTATATGCAAGCGCAACTGCTTCCAAAATATTATACACGTTCGCATCCCCTAGAAGCTTAGTCTCCAAATTAACACTTTCATTCTTATCCTTAAAAGTACACTTAAAACTAGTACCTTTATTACTAAGCTTTATATCACTAGCATAAACATCAGCATTCTTATCCTTAATAGACACCCATACCTTTTTACACTTACTCTTAACTTTATAACTTCTTTGATATTCATCATCATAATTTAAAACAGCAATTCCATCATCTGGTAATGAATCAATAAGTTCAAACTTTCCCTTTTGAATATTTTCTCTACTACCAAAACTATCCATATGAGCAGTCCCTATAATAGTCAAAATTCCATATTGAGGCTTAACAAAATCACATAACTCTTGTATATCTCCTCTTGTAAAAGCTCCCATCTCTGCAATAAAAACATCATTAAACTTATCAAGTTTATTATTAATAGAAATCATAAGTCCATTCATAGTATTAAAATTCTTCTCTGTTGCATAACTATTAAACTTAACATTAAGTATTTCATTTAAAATATTCTTAGTACTAGTTTTACCATAACTACCAGTAACTGCAATTCTCTTAAGTCCAGTAATAGCATTTAACTTATTAGTAGCCATTCTTTTAAAATGATTAAACACACACTTTTCTACTGGAATATTTATATAATTAGTAATAAGTAAAATAACTGGGTTTAACCAAACAAGTAAACCTAATATAAAATAATAAATATATAAATAATCATCTCTAAACTTAATAACAAATACTAAAGCACATAATATATATAAAATACTCATAGTAACAAAAAGTCTTTTAACTCTAGCAGTAATAACTAATGGTTTCTTACTTTGTTCTTTACTTCTACTAATCTTTTTAAAAATATATAAAAATAAATAAACTAAAACAACTATAACTATTAAAGGAATACCTCTAAAAAAGAAAAATACAATAAAAAGCAAATCTAAATTAAGTAAAGCCTTATCAAAATTACTAAAAAGCCACTTACAATATCTATTTCCTTCATTATACCAATTTTGTTGTAACATATGCATAGCCTTTTTACTATCAAAAATTAAATAAAAGAATAAAACTATAAGTGTTAATAAAAAATATAATTTCACTACTTACCTCCTATAAAACTCTTTAACACATTAATTGTTTGATTAAGTCTTTCTAAATAAGCATAATGAGTACAACCTTCATATGTAACAAGTCCTGCATCCCTTATTAACTCACTTAACTCTACCCCATCATTATACGGTACTGCCGCGTCTTCTGTTCCCCATACTATTAAAGTAGGACACTTTATTTTCTTAACTTCTTCTGTTAAATCTAAATTAACGTGTTTAACTAAAATACTTCTCATCATCTCTGTAGCATTTTTGTAATCAGTTGATCCCATATGCCTTTTAGCAAATCCTTCTAACTTATTAACTACAGGAACTTTCTTTAATCCTTTTAAAACCTTAACTTTCATACTATTATCATTACTATGTTTTTTATAAGGACTAGCAAATAAAACTAGTTTTCTCGCTTCATACATAGTAGCATACATAAGTGCAACCTTACCTCCAAAAGAATGTCCAATTAAAATAGGGCTACTCATATTATGTAATCTAACCAAATGATTAACTAAATCTGCATAATCATTTATACCCCATACCTCTTTAGGTTCTTCACTCTTACCAAACCCAGGTAAATCTAAAATTAACACATTGCTACTATTCATAAAAGGCTTACTAATGGGTTCCATCATTTCTATATTTTGTCCCCATCCATGTAAATAAACTAAATTAACATCTGACTTATTATCATAAAAAACATAATTAACCTTTATATCTTTATATATGATTTGCATCATTTCCACCCATTTTAATTATAGCATACTAACTTTAAATTTAAAATTTTAAACTTAATTATCTTAATAATTTATAACATTTAAATAAAATTTATGTAAAGTAAATGTAACATATGCTATAATTTAAACATAAGGAGGCACTAAAAATGAACTATAGCATACTTGTAAATAAACAAAATAAATTAAATAAAAACTATATACCACCTTCTTTAACAAAAGTAGAAAACAATTATGTAAACTATGAAATATATTTAAACAAAACTGCCTATAATAATTTTCTAAAATTACAAAACTATGCAAAAAATAAAGGTTACACTATTATTATTGACAGTGGATATAGAAGTTATAACGACCAGAAAAAAATATGGGATAAATTTTTATTACAAAATGGTTTAGAAAAAACAAAACTAAAAGTAGCTCTTCCTGGAACAAGTGAACACCAAACTGGTCTTAGTGTAGATTTAGGTTATATAGAAAATAATATATATTATGAAGAAATAAAAGAAAACACAAGTTTATTTACTTTTTTAAAAGAAAACAGTTATAAATTTGGTTTTATATTAAGGTATCCAAAAAACAAAGAAAATATAACAGGATATAACTTTGAACCATGGCACTATAGATATGTAGGTAAACTTTTAGCAAAACACTTATATGAAAACAATTTAACACTTGAAGAATATAAAATAACTGCCCAATAAAGCAGTTATCTTTTTTGTTTTTTAATTAACTTAGCTTGCACTACTATCTTACCTCCATTATTATTTTTACAAGTAGATAAAGTAAGAATCTTATCTTTACTGCTAACCTTAGTATTAATATTCATTGTATTTCTTCTTTTCATAGCATCAAGCCACTCTTCTTTTTCACTATCACTACTAAAATTAGTAGTAATATAATACCCTTCATTCTTAATTGTATAAACTGAAAATATTTGATAAATCATATTCTCTTCTAAAGTAGAAACAAAAATCACATGATTTTCTTTATTCTTTTGCCATTCCTTATTTAATACATCTTTTAAAGTTCCAAACATTGTCCCGTCAAGCCTTGCATGTCCATAAATAATAGTATTGTCTGAAGAAAAATCACTATTACTTCTATAATCTAAAAATATCCATCCTGCTTCATTTTCTAATTTATCAAATGAATGATTTAAATAATACTTATTATCACTTGTCTTCACTACTGGGTAACTTACCTTAGTATTATTAATATGAATATACGCGACTGTATCTTTATTTTTTTCTATTAACTTAGAAAAGTCTACTTGATAAAAAGGAATAGACGTGTAATAGTAGTAATCGTCGCTTAAATCTTTAGGAGGGTTAACAAGTTCACCATCTATACTATTATTATAAACACTAGTACTCTTCTCTATTTCTTTATTAATTTGTCGTATTTTGGAATTATCTAAATACCAATTAAATATATTATATAGTGAGAAGAGAATAACACTAAAACACATACTAACAAAGAAATACCCAAGTTTCTTTCTCTTACCATTATTCTTTGTACCAAGTGTCTTATGAAACTCTTCAATAGTCATATATTTCCTCACATTAATCACCTCAAAAAAAATAATTATGGCTCAAAATATTATTATGAAAGAAGGAGTTAGTTTATGAAAAAAATAATATTTTTACCAATCATTATCTTTACATTCTTAATTATGACACCTACAGTATTCGCTGATGGAGAATACGGAAAAGTTACAGACATAACAAAAAAAGCAGGAGATTCATTGTCTTCCGGAGACGGAACAATAGTGACAAACGGAAACACTACAACAATTAAATATTCAGCTTCTACATTTAAAATGCTAGAAGAAGACAGTTCTGCTGCAGACGGTAATAGACCTGGTCCAGCTGCTTGGATAGGATTTGAAGTAGCTAAACCAGATAACGACAACGACTCAAGTTACAAAGTTAAAACACCAGACAATAAAGTTACTGATATGAAAAAATATCCATACACAGACTACGTTGGAATAACACCAGAAAATCTAAAAAACAATTTATTAAAAGGAACATTACTTACATATAAATACTCATTTGACTGGAACGAAGACGATGATTATGATCAATTTGTAATAATTGAAATTGATCCAAAAGAGATGACTTTAGTAGATGAAGATAAAGATGAAACACTTTGGTCTCCTGGTATTGCAGCAGATACCTTAGAAGAACAAAATCCTAATACAGGAGATATAAATATACTTATCTATATAGCACTTATCTTACTAGGTGGAACTGGTCTTGTATATTATTTCAAAAAGGCATACTAATGTCTTTTTTTAGTTGCAAAATTAGATTGACATATCCTATTAATATTATATAATAATGTATTAAAAAAGAAACAAAATAAAGGAGACCTTATGTTAGAAAGAACAAAACTAATATATAAATTAATAAATGGTAAACCGTTATCAGTAAATGATAAAATTACTTTACTTAAATTAGAAAAAACACCTAAAGAAGTTCTAAAATATATAAAAGAAAAAGTAAAAAACTTATATTTTATAATAGATAACGAATATGAAGGTACTACACTAGACTTAATGAGAGATAATCATTTAGAAGGTTGGTGCTGGCAAACAACAGAAGCAATAATTATCTTTTTTAATGATGACGATTATATAGAAAGAGGAATTTTAAAATTTGACAAAACAACACCTATATACTACCACTCTTGGATATGCTTTAAATATAACAACAAAGAATATATATTTGACCCATGTCTAAGTGTCATATGCGAAAGACATAAATATCATAGAGCATTTGAAATAAAAATCGAAGGAACTGTAACTGCAAAAAAAGTTAAAAAAGAAATAATAAAATATTTAAAAAATAATGAAGAAACAAAAATAAAACCAGAAAGTGGCATAAATAGTCCGCTATTTGCTAACGACTCTACATATAAACCATTAATTATAGATGGCCAAATAAAAAAATTAATAGTAATGCATAATGATAGATAATTAAAAAAATTTATAGTATAATAAATTATCAAAGGGAGGTTTTAAAATGCAAGAACTATATTCTAAAGATGAAGACTGTTTCGAATTATATAAAATATTAAAAAGTAAAATGGGTAATAAAATTGAATATTATGGAACTCCTTATATTTCTCCTTTTAGTGGAAAATATTTTTCTCATATTAACTCATATTACACTTATAAAAAAGGACTACCTTTTTATTACAAATATAGTAAAAATGAATTTTTAAGAATACAAGTAGGATCTTCAATTTACTATAATACATCAATTGGCGAAAGATTAGCTGCATTAAGTGATTTCTATATAGTATTAAGTGAAATTTTTGGTGAACCTACAGTATTCTACACAATAAAAGATGATGATGAAAAACTATTATCACTACAATGGTCATTCATAAACAAAGAAGAAGAAATAAATAATTTCAAAAACGGAACATACTTTATTGATGCCGTAGTAGATAAACTAATAATTTTTAATGAACAAAAATCACTTAATATAAACGAACTTACTAAAACACACATATCACATCAACTTGGTTTACCTTTAGAACTAATAGAATTAATGAACAAAAACATAGAAGATTATCTTAAATATAAAGAAAACATAAGTGAACAAGAAACATATAAAAAATTATTACTTAAATAAATACTGACATATCTAATAATTTTTATTCAAACTTAATAGTCTAATATTTAATAATAAAATATTGTAAAAAAATATATAAATGATATAATAACAATGTCATTTTAAAGGAGGAAAAAAAACTAATGAATGTTGTTGGTACAATGTTTTTTAAAGATGAAAAGTTATTAATTGATAAACCTAGAAAAAGGCCCACATATCAAATGATTGGTGGAAGGGTTGAAGCAGGAGAAACACCATTAGAAGCAGCTATCAGAGAATGTCACGAAGAATTAGGAAATGAAGCAATATTTGATAATAATTTATTTGAATTAGTAATGGAATTTGATGAAATAGCCACTAGTGATGGTATTACTCCAATTCATTTTTATGTTTTTCAATATAAAGGTGAGTTAAAAGGAAATCTAAAAACTTCATTAGAAATTGAAAATTTTAAATGGTATACTTCAGAAGATGGAAATGATATTTTATCTAATACTTTAAAAAATGAAGTTGTTCCATATTGTTTAAAAAAGAAATTAATAAAATAATATTTGATATCAAATCTGATATCATTTTTTTATTTTACTATAATTACAAATTATTTTCTTGCATTTTAATTAATTTTGAATGAACAACAATTCTCTCACTATTACTTTTACAAGTGGATAATGTTAAAATTTTATCATTTTCATTAACTGTAGTATTAATATTAGAAATATTTCTTTTCTTAATTTTGTCTAACCAAACCCTCTTTTCTTCCATATTATTAAAACTAGGTGTCATATAATAAGTTTCAGTCTTAACATAATATATAGAAAATATTTGATACATATAATCATAATCTTTTGTAGAAATAAATATAATATTATTTTCTTTATTACCTAAATAACTATCACTAAGTACATTTTTTAAAGTACCAAACATAGTTTTATTTAAAAGTGCATGCCCATAAATAATAGTATTATCAGAAGTAAAATCACTATTATTTCTAAAATCCATAAATATCCATCCATTACCATTTCTTGATTTATTAAATGAATGATTTAAATAATAATCATTATTTGTAGTTTTCAAAACAGGATAATTAATATTAGTATTATTTAAATGAATAAATGCAACAGTATCTGAATTTATTTCTATTAAACTTTTTAAGTCTACACTTTTAAAAGGAATATCTATATATTTATAATAATCATCTTTTTTATCTGTAGGAGGGTTCACTAATTTTACCTCTTCACTATTCTCTTCTTCCTCCATAATAAAATACTCACTATAATCTTTTATATAATCTACTGTCTTATATTCATCAATAACCCAAATTAACACTTTAAATAAATTAATTAAAAGTAAAATAATAACAATAATTATAACTAAAAAATATGGACTCATTTTAATAATTTTATTAAATCTATCTTTATTATTTATATTTTTTCTTTTATTAACACTAGAATTTTTAGTTTTTTTAATAGTATTTTTATTTTTGGCCTTTACGTTTTTATTATTATTACTTTTTATAGGAGTTTTTTTCTTATTATTAACTATATTATTCTTAGTTTTAAGAGTTGAATTTTTAGTTTTAACTTTTTCTTCTTTTACTTCTTTTTTATTAGAATTAGTACTTTTACCCTTCTTTTTAGTAGATTTTGAAGAAGTATTATTAATAGAATTTACTTTTTTATAGGCCATAATAAAGTCCCTCTTTCTTTTTTGGAATATATTATAACACATATTATAAAAATTTAAAAAAAATATGCAAAATTTTAAAAAATGATAACAAATATTGACTTTTTTACAAAATAGTTGTAGGATAAGAACCAAAATTTTCAGGGAGGTTTAGGGTGAAAAAGCAAATAAAAGGTTTTTTACAAAAATTTTTTTTGATAATTTTAACATTTGTACAAAGTATTATTAGCATAATGCCAATAACTCTTTATGCAGCCGATGGAACTTATAATGCTAAAACTTATAGGGAATTAATAGCTTATTTATCAACTCCAATTGTTGAGAAGATCATAATAGATGAAGATATAGACATTTCTGATTACACATATATTCTTAATGATGTAATAATAGATTTAAATGGACACACATTAACTTTTAATAATACAAATATTATGTTTATTATGAGCGCAAAAAATGTAACTTTTACAAACACATCTACTAACAAAGCCTATATTAAATCTACTAGACCAAATACACGTGCTTTTATGATTAATCCTACACCACTTCACGAATTTAATATAAATAATATAAACTTTGAAGGCTTTAGTATTTTAGGTAAAGGTGGGTCAATCATAGCTTATCAGATACCTCTTGCAAATAGTGAAGAAGCACCTACTATTAATATAACTAATAGTACA